>JACCXE010000082.1 GCA_013697265.1 Actinomycetota bacterium
TTCACTCAACATGCAGCACGACGCTCCTGTGTCGAGCAAGAGATTGACCTCTTCACCGGAGAGGTTGACCGTGACCGCCGGCCACCCCGTGCCTGGGCTTTGATACGACCGCGCTGCGACCCGCGTCCCGATCGGCGTTGCTGTTGAGTCGACCGTAAACGTGTTTTCTGGGTAATCGAAGATCACGTGGTGCCGTGCCATGACGCGGGCAGGAATGAACGCCTCGGCCCGAACCCCTTCGGTGATGACGTCGCTCCCGTGTGCCACCGCGATGGCCTGGCTGAGGTCCAGCGCGACGCCCCCAAGATCTACCGGCGGCATCTCGAGCACGGCGCGCGAAGCGCCGTCGATCTCCTGCTCAACCGCGTTGATAGCGAGATCGCGCACGAGCCGGTCACCGACAATCACGGCCCCTCCGCCCGTATCGAGCCACGCGATGGCCGCCCGGTCCGTGCCCGGAAACGTGATCTCGCAGAAGGGCCGTGCGTGATCGATGATCAGTGTCGTGGTCCCCGTGTCCATACGAGAGATTCTGCTCGTTCGCCGCACCTGACGGACCGTCAGAAACTCGCTACGCTCCGAACGTGACCGCTGCGAACACGGACGAAACGTTCCCGAAAATCATCTCGGTCGACGACCACGTGCTTGAGCCGCCGAATGTGTGGCAAGACCGGCTGCCTGCGAAGTACCAGGAGATCGGCCCCCGATCGGTGCGGGCCAAGCTCGGCGAGATGGTGTTCGTCGGGGGCAAGTTCTCCTACAGCGCGGGCGAGGGGGCCGACTGCGACTGGTGGTACTACGAGGATCTCAAGATCCCGACGACGCGCCTGTCCGCCGCGGCGGGCTTCCCGCGCGAAGAAGTGAAGATCACCGCGATTACCTACGAGGAAATGCGCAAGGGCTGTTGGGACCCTGTCGCTCGACTCGAGGACATGGACGTCAACCACGTCGAGGCCAGCCTCTCGTTCCCGTCCTTCCCGCGCTTCTGCGGTCAGACCTTCACCGAGGCGAAGGACAAGGACCTCGCGCTGCTGTGCGTTCAGGCCTACAACGACTGGCAGGTCGACGAGTGGTGTGCCGGTACCGGCGGCCGCCTCATCCCGTTAATCATCGTGCCGCTGTGGGACGCGCAACTCGCGGCCGACGAGGTGCGGCGTAATGCCGCGCGCGGCGTGCGGGCCACGTGCTTCAGCGAGATCCCGCCGTTCCTCGGCTTGCCCTCGGTGCACGACAAAGACGGCTACTGGGAACCATTCGTCGAGGCGTGCGCCGAGACCGGCACCGTGATCAACATGCACATCGGCTCGTCATCGAAGATGCCGTCGACGTCGGCCGATGCGCCGCCCGCGGTCGGCTCAACGCTCACGTTCAACAACGCGATGATGTCGATGACGGACTGGCTCTTCAGCGGCCTGCTCGTCAAATACCCGAAGGTGAAGCTGGCCTACTCCGAAGGCCAGATCGGGTGGATCCCCTACATCCTCGAACGCGCCGACAAGGTGTGGGAAGACAACCGGGCGTGGGGTGGCGTAGCCGACAAGATCCCCGATCCGCCGTCGAGCTATTACTTCAAGAACATGACCGGCTGCTTCTTCGACGACGTGCACGGGCTGAACAATCTTGACGCCGTCGGGGTGGACAACATCACCTTCGAGACCGACTATCCGCACTCCGACTCGACGTGGCCCCACACGCTCGAAGTTGCGAAGAAGCTGATGGGCCACCTGCCGGAAGACACGATCTACAAGATCGTGCGCGGCAACGCGATCAAGTTGTTCGAACTCGACTTCGACAAGGACCGAGTGCCGGCGTCATGACCGTCAAAGAGGGGACGGTCTTCATCAACGGCGAGTGGGTCGAAGCGGGCAAGGGCTCGTATGACGTGATCAACCCGGCGACCGAGCAGGTCGTCGGTCAGGCGCCGGAGTGCTCGAGACAGGACGCCGAGGCGGCCGCCGCCGCGGCGCGCGACGCGTTTGCCTCGTGGTCGCGCACCAGTCCGCAAGAGCGCGCCGCGCTGCTGAACCGCGCCGCCGATTTGTTGATGGCCCGTAACGACGACCTGGTGCCGCTCGTGCAGGCCGAAACCGGCGCCACGATGCGCGTGGCGTCGACGATGCAGGTGCCGATCGTCGCCCAGCGGTTCCGTCGTTACGCGCAGATCGAGCCGAACCAGATCCCGTTGCCCCCCCAGCAGGGCCAGGCCACAGCGCTCGCACCCGGCGGCATTGTCGGTGCGGTCGCCGTCCGTCAGCCCGTCGGCGTTGTCGCGTGCATCACGCCTTACAACTTTCCGCTCGTGAACGCCGCGGGGAAGCTCGGGCCCGCGCTGGCGATGGGAAACACGTGCGTTATCAAGCCTGCGCCCCAGAACCCGCTTGCTGTGCTCGAACTGGTGCAGGTGCTCGAAGAAGCCGGTTTCCCACCCGGTGTCGTGAACGTCGTAACGGGCTCGTTGCCCGAGACGGGCGAAGCCCTCGTCGCGTCGCCCGATATCGACATGGTGTCGTTCACCGGTTCGACGTCAGTCGGTGTGCGCATCTCCGAAGTGGGTGCCCGCACGATGAAGCGGATGTTGCTCGAGCTCGGCGGCAAGGGCGCCGCGTTGGTGTTCGACGACGCGTCCGTAGACGTCGCCGTCGGCGGCATCGCCAGCACGTGGGCCTTTCATTCAGGGCAGATCTGCACCGCGCCGACGCGCGTCATCGCCCAGCGCGGCATCTACGACCAGCTCGTCGAGAAGCTCGCGGCCGCCGCGAAGTATCTGAAGGTCGGCGACCCGCTCGCGGCGGACACGCTGGTCGGCCCCGTGATCTCGGCTCCAGCGCGCGACCGCATCGAGGGCTACGTGCAGAAGGGCAAGGCCGAGGGCGCCGAGGTATTGGCTGGCGGCGAACGTCCCGACATGCCGAGCGGTTTTTACGTCGCGCCGACCCTGCTCGCCGGCTGCACGCGTGACATGACGCCGGTTCAAGAAGAGATCTTCGGCCCTGTCGTCGTGGCGTTGCCGTTTGACGACGACGACGAAGGCATCGCGTTGGCCAACAGCACGCCGTTTGGTCTCTACGACTACGTGTTCACCGGCGACAACAGCAAGGGCATGGACGCGGCGCGGCGGCTGCGGTCGGGCAACGTGGGCATCAACACTGCGCAACGCAACCACGAAGCGCCGTTCGGCGGCTTCAAGATGAGCGGCGTAGGACGCGACGGCGGCTCGTTCGGCCTCCACGCGTACAGCGAGCTGCAGTCGATCGTGTGGACGTCATGAGAGGCGTCGTCTTCGACGGCACCGACACCAAGGTCCGCGACATCGAAGTGCGCGATCCCGGTGCGAACGAGGTGCGCGTGCGCATCGCCGCGTCGGGCGTTTGCCACAGCGACCTGTCGGTCATTGAAGGAACCATCCCGTTCCCCACACCGGTCGTGCTTGGCCACGAAGGCGCCGGTGTCGTCGAAGAGGTGGGTGCCGCCGTCACCTCGGTCAAGGTTGGCGATCACGTTGTGCTGTCGACGCTGGGCAACTGCGGCGCGTGTCAGTACTGCGACTCCGGCCGTCCAACGATGTGCCGGTCGACCTTCGGTCAGCGTCCGCAGCCGTTCACGGTCGACGGCGAACCGGCGTACGCGTTTGCGAACGTGTCGTCGTTCTCGGAATATACGGTCGTGAAAGCCAACCAGTGCGTACCGATCGACAGGGCCGTGCCGCTCGAGGTCGCGTCGCTGATCGGCTGCGGTGTGGTGACGGGAGTCGGCGCCGTGCTGAACCGGGCCAAGGTCACCCACGATCAGTCCGCCGTGGTCATCGGCGTGGGCGGCATCGGGCTCAACGTGATCCAAGGGCTGCGCCTCGCCGATGCGTATCCGATCATTGCGGTCGACATGAACCCAGCCAAGGAAGAGTTGGCCCGCCTATTCGGCGCCACACACTTTGTCGACGCGTCGACGGTCGACACCGCCGAGGGCGTGAAGGCCATCTGCAAATCCGGCGTCGACTTCTCGTTCGAATGCGTGGGCCACCCTGCACTCATCCGCACCGCGATCGACCTATTGGACTGGGCCGGCACGTGCGTGATTCTCGGCGTGCCCCCACAGGGAACGGAGGCCGCGTTCAACGTGTCGTCGATGTATCTCGACAAGACGATCATGGGTTGCCGTTACGGCTCGGCGCGTCCCCACCACGACTTCAAGATGATCGTGGACCTGTATCTCGCCGGTCGTCTCAAACTCGACGAGTTGGTCACCAAGACCTACAAGCTCGACGACATCCACTGCGCCATCGACGACCTGCACCACGGCGACGTCGCCCGCGGCGTCCTCTCGATCAGCGCGCCGTAACAAGTCCGCCCTAATCCACTTCTTGTAACCGTTAGCGGCGGTCTTTGCCGCTAACGGTTACAAGAAGCGAAAGTTAGGGGAGGACAGTGGCGGCGCGGTCGAGGCGGCGGAGGACCGAGTCGGTGTCGCCTTCGTTGATGCGCAGGACGACTTCGGTGATTCCGAGGTCGCGGTAGTGGTTGAGCTTGCCCTGATCGGGGATCGAGCCGAAGGGGATGCACTGCAACGCGGCGGGGTCGCGGCCCGCGGCTTCGAACTGTGCGCGTAACGCGGGCAACGCGGTGGACAGGCCAGAACCGCCGATCGGGATCCAGCCATCGGCGTAGTCGCAGATCGCGGCGAAAAGCTTCGGCCCGGCGGCGCCGCCGATGAGCACGGGCACGTCGCCCCGCACGGGCTTGGGCCACTGCCAACTCGGTTCCAATTCCACGTACGCACCGTCGAACGACGCATTGTCGTCGCGCCACAACGCCTTCATCGCCAGCACCTTTTCGCGCACCACGTCGCGCCGCGACGCGTAATCCACGCCGTGGGCCGCCATCTCCTCGCGGTTCCAACCGAAGCCGACGCCGAGCGTGAAGCGCCCGGCCGCGATCGCGTCCAGCGTCGCGATCTGTTTCGCCATGACGATCGGATCATGCTGGGCGACGAGCGCCACGCCGGTGCCGAGCGACAGCGTCGACGTGACGGAGGCGGCCGCACCGAGTGCGACCAGTGGGTCCACCAGGTGCGAGTACGCCCGGGCCAACTCGGCGTCGCCGGTCGGCGCCGGGGTCAGTCGAGACGACGGGATGTGTGTGTGCTCGGCGAACCACAGTGAGGCGAATCCGCGGTCCTCGACCGCCCGCGCCAACGTGAGAATGTCGATCGAATAATCCGTCACGAAGGTGGTGATTCCGATGCGCATTACAAAGCGCTCCCCGGCCGCGCCGGCCGTTGTTGACCGCTCCTCGCCTGGCGGGTCGTCGCTCGCATCGGTTCTCCACTCATACCTGACGGAGCGTCAGATACTATCCAGCCGATGCTCGACTACCTGGTCCGAGGGGCCACGATCGTCGACGGAACCGGTGCCCCCGGCTTCGTTGGCGACGTCGGCGTGAGGGACGGCAGGATCGTTGCGGTGGGCGCGGTCGACCAAGCGGCCGACACCGTTTTCGACGCCGACGGTCTGGTTGTTTGCCCTGGCTTCGTGGACCCCCACACGCATTACGACGCCCAACTCTTCTGGGACCCGTATGCCACGCCGTCCAATGTGCACGGCGTGACGACGGTGATCGGCGGGAACTGCGGTTTTACGCTGGCGCCGATCCGTGAGGAAGACGCCGACTACATCCGCCGCATGATGGCCAAGGTCGAGGGAATGCCTCTCGCTGCGTTGGAGACCGGTGTGCCGTGGACGTGGGAGACGTTCGGTCAGTACCTCGATGCGCTGGACGGCAACACGGCGGTCAACGCCGGCTTCCTCGTCGGCCACTGCGGCCTGCGTCGCTACGTTATGGGCGCCGACGCGATCGGCCAGGCGGCGTCGCCCCAACAACTCGCCGACATGGAACGGGTGCTGGGCGAATCGATCGCGGCGGGCGGCCTCGGTTTCTCAACCACGTTGTCGAACACGCACTCTGACGGCGACGGACAGCCTGTCGCGTCGCGCTGGGCCACGCCCGAAGAGTTGATCGCGTTGTGCACGGTGGTCAGTAAGCACGAAGGGACCACGCTCGAAGGAATCGTCCAGGGCTGTCTCGACCAGTTCAGCGACGACGAGATCGAACTGCTCACGAACATGAGCGTGGCGGCCCGTCGGCCCATCAACTGGAACGTGCTGACCGTCGACGCCCGCGTGCCCGAACGCGTTACTCGTCAGCTCGAGGCGACGTCCATGGCACGCGAGAAGGGCGGCGAGATCGTCGCGTTGACGATGCCGGTGCTGGTGCCGATGAACATGAGCTTCGGCACGCACTGCGCGCTGTTCCTCATCCCCGGCTGGCAAGACGTGATGGGCCTGCCCATCGCGGAACGGATGGACAAGCTACGCGACCCCGAAGTCCGAAAAGAACTGATCGAGAAGGGCCGCAGCCCCGAAGCCGGCGTGTTCCGCCGCCTCACCCACTTTGGCAAGTACGTCATCGGCGACACCTACGCCGAGGCGAACGAAGGCTTGAAGGGCCGGGTTGTGCAAGACGTGGCCGACGAACGCGGCGGCGACCCGTTCGACGTGCTCGTCGATATCGTCTGCGCCGACGAACTTCGTACGGTGCTGTGGCCGATGACGCCGGACAACGACGGTGAAACGTGGGCCCTGCGCTTGAAGGTGTGGGAAGACGACCGGGCCATGCTCGGCGGGTCGGACGCCGGCGCCCACCTCGACCGCATGTGCGGCGCTCCGTACACCACGCGTTTCATCGGCGACATGATCCGGGGCCGCAAGCTCGTGCCGCTCGAAAAGGCGGTGCAGATGATCACCGACGCGCCCGCACGGCTCTTCGGACTCAAGGGCCGCGGCCGTATCGAGGTGGGCAACCACGCCGACCTCGTGGTATTCGACCCGGCCACGATCGATTCGGAACCGGCCACCCTCGTGGCCGACCTTCCCGGCGACGCCAATCGGCTCACCGCGGGGTCGATCGGCGTGGTGCGGGTGCTCGTCAACGGCGTCGAGACCATCGCCGACGGAAAAGCCACCGGGGCAACCCCCGGATCGATCCTGCGGTCGGGCCGCGACACCGAAACCGTGCTGACCGGGGCAAAGCCATGATCGACGCCACCGGCCTGCCCGATCTCATCGACATGCGCGTCGCGGCCACGCCCGACGACGTGATGCTCGTCGATCAAGACGAGCGCACGATCACCTTTGCCGACTTCCGCGACCTGGTGGAGCGCGCCGCAGCCGGCCTCGCGGCGCTCGATCTAGGCGACGGCGACGTCGTGTCGTGGCAGCTGCCAACGTGGATCGAGTCCGTCGTGCTGGTCGGGGCACTGTCGCGCCTTGGCGCGGTGCAAAACCCGATTCTGCCGATCTACCGCAAGCGTGAAGTCGCCTTCGTGTGCAAACAGGCCAGGGCCAAGTTGCTGATCGTGCCCACGGAGTGGCGCGGCTTCGACTTCAAGGCACTGGCCGACGATGTCGCAGGCGAGGTCGACGGGCTCGGGGTGCTCACCGCCGACAAGCAGTTGCCCGAAGGCGACCCGTCCACGTTGCCGCCCTCCCCGTCAACAGACACTGATCCGGTGCGCTGGCTCTTCTACACGTCGGGCACCACCGCGGACCCCAAGGGCGCCCAGCACACCGACGCCACCATCATGGCGACGGCGATCGCGATGAACGAGCGCATCGGCCTGCGCGCCGACGACCGCAGCGGCCTCGTGTTCCCTTTCACCCATATCGGAGGCATCACGTGGATGTTCTCGACGCTGATCGAAGGCTGCACCACGATCCTGGCTGAGTCGTTCGACCCGGTCGAGACGCCCAAGGTGTTGCAGCGCGAGCGCGTCACCCTCGCCGGTTCCGGCACCGCGTTTCACATGGCGTACCTGAACGCGCAACGCGCCACACCCGATACGCCGCTGTTCCCGCACGTGCGGCTGTTTCCCGGCGGCGGCGCGCCCAAGCCGCCGCAACTGCATTACGACCTCAAGAAAGAGATGGGTGGTGTCGGCATCGTGTCGGGCTACGGCCTCACGGAGGCGCCGATCATCGCGATGGCGAGCCACGACGACTCCGACAAAGTGTTGGCCGACACGGAAGGGCGCGCCACCCGCGGCGTGCAGTTACGCGCCGTGACCCTCGACGGCAAGGCCACCGGCATCGATGAAGAGGGCGAGATCCGGGCCAAGGCCCCCCAGATGATGAAGGGCTACCTCGATCCGTCGCTCGATGCCGACGCGTTTGACGAGGACGGCTGGTTCCGCACCGGTGACCTCGGAGTGATCGACGCCGACGGCAACGTGAAGATCACGGGCCGTCTTAAGGACATCATCATCCGCAAGGGCGAGAACATCAGCGCCAAGGAAGTGGAAGACCTGCTCTTCACCCACGACAAGATCGCCGACGTCGCCGTTATCGGCCTGCCCGACCCGGCGTCGGGGGAGCGGGCCTGCGCAGTAGTCGTTCTCGCGAACCCGGAGGCGAAGGTGAGCCTCGTGGACATCCGCAACTTCCTCACCGATAAAGGCCTGATGGTGCAGAAGGTGCCCGAGCAGGTCGAGTACATCGCAACCTTGCCCCGCAACCCGACGGGCAAGGTGCTCAAGCACGAACTGCGTTCGCAGTTCTCGTAGATGGATCAGGCTGAGCTCACCGTCGCCGGTCTGCTCGCCCGGCGTTCGGGCGACGTGCACCCCGGTCTGCGCGCGGGCGACGATTTCTGGTCGTGGGGCGAGGTGGTCGCCGAGAGCGCGAGGCGCGCAGCGGCACTGAAAGCCCTCAAGGGCGACGGGCCGCCCCACGTCGGCGTGCTGCTCGACAACGTGCCCGAGCTCCTGTTCTGGCTCGGGGGCGCCGCCTTGGCGGGCGCGGCGATCGTGGGGATCAACCCCACTCGACGCGGGACCGAGCTGGCGGCTGACGTGGCCCACACCAACTGCCAACTGATCGTCACCGACGCCAATGGTGCCGCCACACTGGACGGGCTGGAACTCGGCGTACCCGCCGACCGCATCCTTGATATCGGATCGACGGCGTACAAAGAACTGATCGCTAATCACGCGGGTGCATCGGTGCCCGACATCACTGACATCGACGAGGCCACACTGCTCTTGCTTCTGTTCACGTCGGGCACAACCGGCGCACCAAAAGCGGTGCGCTGCACACAGGGTCGGCTGGCGTCGATCGCCGAACGGGTCGAGGCGCTGTACGGCGTGAACCGCGACGACGTCTGTTACGCGCCGATGCCGCTGTTCCACGGCAATGCGTTGATGGCGCTGTGGGCGCCCGCGGTGCGCACCGGTGCCATGGTCGCGCTTACCCCAAAGTTCTCGGCTAGCGGCTTCCTCGACGACGTGCGCCGTTACCACGCGACGTATTTCACCTACGTGGGCAAAGCGCTCACCTATGTGCTGGGAACCGAACCGAAACCCGACGACGCGCACAACACCCTGCAGCGCGGCTTTGGCAACGAGGCGTCCGACCTCGACATTGAACGCTTCCAGCAACGCTTCGGTTGCAAAATCATCGAGGGCTACGGCTCGAGCGAAGGTGGCGCCGTAATCGTTCGGGTGCCCGACATGCCCGCGGGCTCGCTCGGCGTCGGCGCACCCGGCGTGTGCGTGGTCAACCCCGACACGATGGCCGAGTGCCCGCCCGCGACGTTCGACGACAACGGCCGCCTGCTCAACGCCGAACAGGCAACGGGCGAGATCGTGAACACGCAAGGCCTCGAACGCTTCGAGGGCTACTACCGAAACGACGACGCCTTCGCCCAGCGCTCGCGCAACGGGTGGTACTGGAGCGGCGACCTCGCCTACCGCGACGACAAGGGCTTCTTCTGGTTCGCCGGTCGTTCGGCGGACTGGTTGCGCGTCGACGGCGAAAACTTCGCTGCCGCACCCGTTGAACGCATCGTGTCCCGGTTCGAAGGGGTGGCCGCGGTGGCGGTGTACGCGGTGCCCGACGCGCTGAGCGGCGACCAGGTGATGGCCGCGATCGAGCTGACCGCGAGCGCGTGTTTCGACGGCGACGCGTTCGGCGCGTTCATAGCGACCCAGCCCGACCTGGGCACAAAGTGGGCGCCCCGGTTTGTGCGCATCGTCGACCACATGCCGCTCACCGGTTCAAACAAGGTGGTGAAGACCGGCGTGCGGGCCCACGCCTGGGTGACCGACGATGCGGTCTTCTGGCGCGCCGGTCGAGGCGACACGGTGTACCGGAAGATGACGGACGCCGACCGAGCCGAGCTGCACGCCGATTTCGTAGATCACGGGCGCGTCGCGCTCGTTCCCAACCCCTAGGAGTTACCGATGGCCCTCGTTGTGATGCGCTTCGATATGCGCCGCCCGCCGATCTCGCCCATGTCGGCCGCCGAGCTTTACGGCACGACGCTCGAGATGTCGCGGTGGGCCGACCAGAACGGTTTGGCCAGCCTGGTCGTATCCGAACACCACGGCGTGGACGACGGCTACGTGTCGTCACCCATGGTGATGGCGAGCGCTATGGCCGGGGCGACGAAGAACATCATGATCAACATCGCGGCGGTGATTGCTCCGCTCCACGATCCCTTGCGGCTGGCCGAGGACATCGCCATCCTCGACCTTGCGTCCGGCGGGCGGCTCTCGCTCGTGCTCGGCCTCGGCTACCGGCCCGATGAGTACGCCATGTTCGACAAGGACTGGAAGGGCCGAGGCAAGGCGTTCGACGAAATGCTCGGCGTGCTCAAGCAGGCCTGGACCGGCGAGCCCTTCGAATATCAGGGGCGGACGGTGCGGGTGACGCCGCCGCCGCTCAGCCAACCGCATCCGCTGATTTTCATCGGCGGATCGTCGCCCAACGCGGCCAAGCGCGCGGCCAAGCACGCCATGTCGTTCTTTCCCGCGCTTGGAGACCCCGCGCTGCAGCAGGCGTACATGGACGAGTGCGCCCGCCTCGGTACGTCGCCGGGAATGGTGCTGTTGCCGAGCGGGCCGGGCTTCTTGCACGTAGCGGAAGATCCCGACAAGGCGTGGGTCGAGATCGGCGAATACATCCTCTACGAGACGAGGGTTTACGCGTCGTGGCAACTACCGGGACAGACCAGCCACGTGCACTCGCACGCGACCACCGTCGACGAACTGCGGGCCGAAGGCAACTACCTGATCGTCACGCCCGAGGAAGCCGTGAAGGTCGCGAACGACCTCGGCCCGATGGGTTCGCTGGTCTTGCACCCGCTGATCGGTGGCATGCCGCCCGAACAGGCGTGGTCGAGCCTCGAACTGATCGGCACGCAGGTGATGCCGAAGCTCACATGATCCGGCTCACCTGCCTGCTGCGGCGCAAGCCCGGCATGTCCTCCGCCGACTTTCATCGCTACTGGCGCGACGTGCACGGGCCGTTGATCGCCAGCACGAAGAGCGGGTCGTATGTGCTGCGTTACGAACAACACCACAGCGTCGACGCCGGCACCGACGGCAACGGCTACGACGGCGTGACCATTCAGTGGTTCAAGTCCGCCGACGACTTCTTCGCGTCGCTGAAGGAACCGGACTATGCGGAGATCGACGCCGACACTCGCGAGTTCCTCGACGTCGACCGACTTGAGTTCATCCTCACCGACGAACCCGAGGTCGTGTTCGACCGGCTTTAGTTATTCGGAGACGGCGAACAACCGCCAGCTGCCGGGCACGCCCTTGAGTTCGTACTCGCCGCGGTCCGCGAATTCCAACTCGGAGCCCACCACGAGGTCCTTAATCGTGCTCGAAACGCGGATCTCGCCGGGACTCGCCGTCGCGGCGGGCGCCATATCCCAGAAGTGTTCGAGATGGCTCCCGAGGCCGTAGCAGTAGAGGAGATCGACGGGGCCGTCGCCGATTACTTGATACGCGATGTCTGCGTCGCCGACGGCGACCTACTGCGTCTCCGGGCGATTCATCGTTTGTCCGTGTCGTCGAAGTCGATGCGCAACAGCCGCGCGTCCTCGCCGCCGATGCGTAGCGCACCGCGCGCGTAGGCGTTGAACCGTCGGACGATCGCCTCGTCTGTATCTATGAACGCGGCAGTGCCCGATCGCCAGCGGCCGCGTCGCTTGAGTCGTACGTGGGGATCGGCCACGATGTTGTGAGCGAACGCTGACCGGTGGCCGTACACGGTGATCAGGTACGTGGCGTGTCTATCGAGCGGACCGCTGGCGAACGGCGTCAGACGACGCTTGCCCGTTCGGCGACCCGTCGTTTCAAGCAGAACCCACCACGGCGCGTAACCGGCGAGATGCCGCGTGAGCGGATTGACGACCTTCCAGAATCCACGCGCAATCGGAGGGCTTACTGCCACTGACTGATCATGCCGCGCCGGGGATTAGTTCGCGACCACGAACAATCGCCAGCTACCCGGCACGCCTTTCAGTGCGTGCTCGCCGCGGTCGGTGAACTCGATCTCGGAGCCGACGACGAGGTCTTTGATCGTGCTCGACACGAGCACCTCGCCCGATGCGGCAGTGGCGGCGACGCGTGCCGCGATGTGCACGGCCAAGCCGCCGAGATCATCACCGCGCACTTCGCACTCGCCGGTGTGCAGGCCGACGCGCACGTCGACACCGATTCGTTTCGTCGCGTCTGAAATCGCGGTGGCGCAGCGGATCGCGCGCGCCGGTCCGTCGAAGGAGCCGATGAAGCCGTCGCCGGTTGTGTTGACTTCGCGACCGCGGAAGTGCCGCAGTTCGTCGCGCACGACGCGATCATGGCTGTCGAGCAACGCGCGCCAGCGCTTGTCACCCGCCGCCGCCGCGCGCTCGGTGGACCCGACGATGTCGGTGAACAGCACCGT
>JACCXE010000106.1 GCA_013697265.1 Actinomycetota bacterium
ACGACCTGGGTGGGCAGGTGAATCACCCCGGCGAGCGGCGCAATGAGCCCGGCCACGGGGCCCGCTGTCAACCCCCACATCATCAACGGGCCGGCGAGCGGGACGGCGAGCACGTTGGCCGGCAGCGACACCAACGGCACGGTGCCGAACGTGGGAACAAGCACCACCGCGGCCCCGAGTTGGGCCGCGATCGAGGCCGCCAACAGCATCGGCACCCGTCGCCGTTGCAGCACCGGGGTAAGCACCACGAGCCCGGTAACCGCGGCCACTGACAGCCGGAAGCCGACGCTGTGCACCAGCAGCGGATCCACCAGCACGCAGCCCGTGGCGGCCAGCGCTAGCAGTCGCAGCGCGGGGACGGGTCGCCCCACCAGCGCGCCAGCCGCTGCCACCGCCGCCATCGCCTCGGCCCGCAGCACCGATGGCTCCCAGCGCGTCAGCACCCCGAAGCCGACGAGCACCAACAGCGTCATGCCGAATCGCCACACCAGCCGGCCCCGGCGGATCAGCGGCGATGCCACCAGCAGTGCGAACGCGACGTTCTGGCCCGACACCACCATGAGGTGGGTGAGACCGGCGGCGCGGAACGCATCTTGTAGTTCCGTCGACTGGCCGCGGTCGTCACCCAGCACCATCCCGCCGAACAACGGCCGCAATCGTTCGGGCAACGCCCGCGCCCCCGTGGCCACCACCCGCCGGTAAGCGTTGGCGATCGTGCCGAGAAAGTTCGCGTTGCGCACGCCGGTGACGGTGTTGATCGACAACCGCGCCGCGATATGGCGCGGCGCCAACCGGTCTCGCTGCACGCCGGTGAGCGGGCGCAGCACCCCGCCGACGCGGATGTGCTCACCGGCGAGGCGTGAAATCATCGCCGAGCCGGCCGGACCGCGCGCGAACGCGGACGCGTGGCGGTGCCCGATACGCACGTCGGCTCCGATCGACCCGCCCGGAAACGGCGTCGGATCGGTGAGCAGCGTGACCCACTGGTTGTTCACCACCGCAGCAGGCGGCGGCCGCAAACCGTCCCAAGCCCGCGCCGCCAGCACCGAACTGATCACGGCGAGGCCAACCATCAAGGCGAACGGGCGCCGGGCCGCCACACCGACGAACGCGGCTGCCGCCGCCGCCACGAACCACACCGCCGCCACGTCGCGAGCGAACAACGCGCCCGCGGCCACGGCCCCCGCGGTGACCACGATGTGCCAGTCGAGCAGCACACCTTCGGAGTCAAACCCGGGCATGCGGCTTGATCTGTTCGAGTTTGGACGGGCCGATGCCCCGCACGTTCAACAGGTCGTCGACCGACCGGAAGCGACCGTGTTCAGCGCGGTAATCGACGATCGCCTTCGCAGTGGCCGGCCCCACACCCGGCAAGGTCTCGAGTTGGCTCGCGTCGGCCTCGTTGAGATTCACGATGACGTTCTGCTCAGATGCGGCCGACGATCCACCGCCTGCCGCCACCATGCCGGCACCGACTTCGCCCTGACGCGGGATGTAGACCCTTTCGCCGTCGGCCACGAGCGCAGCGAGGTTCACCTGGTTGAGATCGGCATCGGTTGCGGGCCCGCCCGCCGCCGCCACGACGTCGGTGACCCGCGATCCGGCTGGCACCTCGACCACGCCCGGCTGCGTGACCGCGCCCGCCGCGTGCACATGCAACAAACCGCCCGAGGTGGTGCTCGTGGTGGCGTCCGCGGCCGACCCGTTCGGGCCCGAGCTGTCGTTGGCGACCGAGCCGTCGGCCTTGGGCAGTGACAACGCGACGTCGGCGCCGCCAGCGCCGCCGCTCCAACTGCCGGCGCGTCCCCCGAGCAACACGGTGACAGCACCGACTCCGAGCACGACCACTACGAGGACGGCGATCACCGCGGCGATCGGCACGCGGTCGCGCCAGTCGCCGAACCCTGCCATACGGTCGCGCCACGTAGGCGGCGGTAAAGGCCGAGGAAGTTCAGCCACGTCAAACCCCTGTGTTCAGAGGAACGCCAGGGGGAAGCGGCTAGGTCAAGTTAGAACCGCGATACGGGTCCTGCAAGAGGCAGATTTCGCGATTAGAAGAGTTGGGTCGTTAGCTTCTTGCGCCACTCGGCGGTGCGAGGATCGTCGATGCCCATCACTTCGAGTAGGTCCACAAACTCTTGCCGGGCCGCCGGGTCGGTCTTGACCCGCGGCAAGAGGTCGGCGAGCTTGACGTCCA
>JACCXE010000112.1 GCA_013697265.1 Actinomycetota bacterium
GTGCAGGTCGTTGCGCGTGTTGGGCATGTGCGAGATGGTCTCGGCCTGCGTGATCGTGTCGAGCTCGCGGCCCATGTAGAGCTGCACCGACACGTTCGTGGTCGGTTCGAGGCGCGCCCCGAACTTCGACGTGGTGCGCCTGATGCCCTTGGCCACCGCGCGCACTCGGCCGTGCGCCTCGGTCATGAGCGTGACGATGCGGTCGGCTTCGCCCAGCGGCATCGTCCGCAGCACGACGGCGCGATCGCTGTAGTGCTTCATTCCGCCACCATCGAAGATGGTGGCGATGAAGCGTGCGCAGCATCCATGATTCGCTCGCTTATCGCTCGCTCACGTCAGCGTGCCCCGCCGAAAAGTCGCTCGCGCCGCTGGTACTCGCGCACCGCGTCGAACAGGTTCTCGCGCCGAAAGTCCGGCCAAAACACCTCGGTGAACACCAACTCGCTGTAGGCCAGCTCCCACAGCAAGAAGTTGCTGATGCGGAACTCGCCCGACGTACGCACCATCAGATCCGGGTCGGGCATGCCCTTCACGTACATACGGTCGCGGATCGTCTTCTCGTCGATCTTGTCGGGCTTGACGCCCTCGGCCGCGATCTGGCGAACGGCGTCGACGATCTCGGCCCGTCCCCCGTAGTTGAACGCGATCGTCAGCGTCATCGTCTTGTTGTTCCTGGTCAGATCGACGGCCTCGTCCATGCGCTTCAACAACCGCTTCGGAACCCGCCAGTCCCGCCGGCCCGCGAAGGTGATGCGGACGTCGCGTCCGTGAAGCTCATCGCGGCGGTCGGTGAGGATCCTCTCGTTGAAGTTCATGAGGTAGCGAACCTCGTCGAGGGGCCGCTTCCAGTTCTCGGTTGAAAAGGCGTAGACGGTCAACCACTGCAATCCGAGTTCGAGCGCGCCGTCGACAGTGTCGAACAACGCCTCCTCGCCAGCGGCGTGACCCTCGGTACGAGGCAGGCCGCGTTTGGTGGCCCAGCGACCGTTGCCGTCCATCACGCACGCGACGTGGCGCGGGATCCGTTTCGGATCGATCCCCTTCGGCAGTCGCTTCGGCACGTAGTGACGGTAGCGGAGGCCCGTACGCTGTTTGGGTGAGCGCAATCGAGGGCCTGCTGGCAGCCTTGCCGGCTGATCGGGTCGTCACCGACCCCGACGTGATGGACCAGTACCGCCACGATCGCGCCCTCACCGCTACCGCGGGCAAGCCGCTCGCCGTAGTGCGGGCGCAGTGCGTCGACGACGTTGTTGCCACCCTCGAATTGGCGACGGCGACGAACACCCCCGTCGTCACCCGCGGCGCAGGCACCGGGTTGGCCGGTGGCGCGAACGCGATCGACGGTTGCATCGTGTTGTCGACCGCGGCGATGAACCGGATCTTGTCGATCGACGTCGGGCAACGAACTGCGACGGTGGAACCCGGGGTACTGAACGGGGACCTCGCCACTGCGGTCGCCGAACGCGGGCTTTGGTACGCGCCGGACCCGTCCTCACGAGCGATCTGCTCGATCGGCGGCAACGTGGCCACGAACGCGGGCGGTGCGTGCTGCGTGAAGTACGGCGTCACCGGCGACCACGTGCTCGCGTTGAAGGCGGTGCTGGCCAACGGCACCGTGATCAACACGGGCAGCTCGGTGCGCAAAAACGTGGCCGGCCTCGACCTGACGAAAATCCTGATCGGATCGGAAGGCACGCTGGCGGTCGTGGTCGAAGTGACAGTGCGGTTGCGGCCTGCACCGCGCCCTCCGTCGACACTGGTGGCGATCTTTCCGTCCTGCGAGGCGGCGGGCGCGGCGGTGATCGCGATCGACGCCGTTGCCGAGTTCTCGTTGGTCGAGGTGATGGACCGCACCACGATCAACGCGGTCGAAGACCACCTGACGATGGGCCTCGACCGCAGCGCCGGCGCACTGCTCGTGGTGCAAAGCGACAGCGCGTGCGCCTACGACGACGTGGTCGCCGCCGACGAGGTGTGCGTCGCGCTCGGCGCGAGCTATACCGCGGCCACCGCCGATGTGACAGAGGGCGCGGCGATCTTGCACGCGCGCCATAGCGCCATCCCGGCCCTCGAGCGGTCAGGGGCGACGTTGCTCGACGACGTCGGAGTGCCCAAGCCCCGCCTCGCCGAGTTGATCGCGGGCGTCGAAGCGATCGCGACCGCGCGCAACCTCACCATCGCGACCTTCGGCCACGCGGGCGACGGCAACCTGCACCCCACAATCGTCTACGACCCCGCCGATCCGATCGCATTCGAGACCGCCAAGACCGCGTTCGGCGAGATCCTCGATGTCGCCCTCGCGCTCGGCGGCACCATCACCGGTGAGCACGGCGTCGGACAGATCAAGCGAGCGTGGCTTCCGTCCCAAGTCGGCGAGACCGAACGCGCCCTCATGGACGGCATCCGACGCGTGTTCGACCCCAGCGGCATTCTCAACCCCGGCAAGGCGACGTAACCCCCGAACCCAAACCCCCGCGTTCTGCGCCACCAAAATGCCGTGACTCGCTTGTCGGGACGCGAAATCGGGGAATTTTGGTGGCGCAGAACGGGAGGTTGGCGGTAGCTTGTGAAAGCATTCACAAGGTTGAAGAGGAGGACGGGTTATGCATCAGTACGACGTCCTGGTGGTTGGCGGTGGGTTCGGCGGCGCGTTTGCGGCCCGACGCCTTGAGCACCTATTCAAAGGACGAGGCGAGCGGGTACTGCTCGTGGCCGAGGAAAACTTCTTCCTCTTCTCGCCCCTGTTGCCCGAGGCGGCGTCGGGCACCCTCGAACCGCGCCATGCCGTGATCCCGCTGCGCGAGTTCCTCCCCCGCACCACCGTGCTGACCGGCGAGGTGACGTCACTCGACGTTGCCGGTCGCCGCGCCAAAGCGGTCGACCTCAACGGCCACTCGCACGAGATCGCGTTCCGCGCGCTGATCTTGTCTCCCGGTTCGCGTCCGACCACCCGATCGATCCCGGGTCTGGCCGAGCACGCCGTGGGCTTCAAGACGCTCGCCGACGCGATCTGGTTGCGCAACCACGTGCTGCGCCAGCTCGAAGCGGCCGACGCCACCGACGACCTCGAACTTCGCCGGCAACTCCTGAGCTTCACGTTCATCGGCGGCGGGTACTCGGGCGTCGAGGCATTGGCCGAACTCGAGTCCCTGACGCGCGACGCGATGAAGCGCGCCTACCCCAAGCTTCGGCCCTCCGACATGCGCTGGGTGCTGGTGGAAGCAGCCGATTCCCTGCTGCCCGGCCTCGACGTGCGCCTGTCGCGCTACGCCGAGCGAGCACTGCGCAAGAAGGGCATCGAGTTGCACCTGTCGACGCAAGTGAGCAGTTGCGAGGGCGGACGGGTGACGCTGAGCGACGCCACGGTCGCGGCCTATGCGTCGGGCACCATCGTCTGGACCGCCGGCCAACGCCCGAACGAACTGGCCCGCGAGTCGGGCCTCGAGGTCGACGACCGCGGCCGGGTACCCGTCGACCCCTACCTGCGCGTCGCGGGCGTGGCCGACACGTTCGCGATCGGCGACGGCGCGGCGGTGCCCGACCCCGCCGGCACAGGTCGGCCGTGTCCGCCGACCGCGCAACACGCGCTGCGCCAAGGGATCGTCGCCGCGAACAACGTGGCCGCCGCGCTCGGCGTCGGTGACGCGACGCCGTTCCGGTACCGAAACCGCGGGCTCGCGGTGACGCTGGGCCGCAACCAAGGGGTCGCCCAGGTGAAGCGGCTGACCTTCACCGGCCCCCTGGCCTGGTTCATGGGCCGCTCGTACCATCTGCTGATGATGCCGGGCCTCGCTCGCAAGTCCCGTGTGGTGAGCGACTGGACGATCTCGTTGTTCTTCCCCCGCGACGTGTCGCAACTGGGCGGGTTGGGTCGACCCACGCCGCTGCCGCCGCCCGAGGGGTAAGCGCGGCCACGCCACACCCGTCCCGTAGGGTCGGAACCGATGGGCGGAGAAGCACTGGTCGGCGCGCTTGCGCACGTAATCGCGCGCCTGCCCGGCGGGGGCGAAGTACGCCAGGGCCAGGTCGACATGGCCGTCGCGGTGGAACACGCGATCGACGGGCGCCGGCACCTCATCGTGCAGGCCGGCACCGGCACCGGTAAGTCACTCGCCTATCTCGTGCCCGCGATCCTGAGCGGGTCCAAGGTGGTGGTGTCGACGGCAACGAAAGCCCTGCAAGATCAACTCGGGGGAAAAGATCTGCCTTTCCTCCAGAAGACGCTGCCAACCCCGTTCGAGTTCGCCGTGCTCAAAGGTCGTTCGAACTATCTGTGCCAGCAGCGAGCCAAAGAGGTGGCGGGCGGCGACGGGCAGATGCAACTCGACGACGTCGAGGCCACGGGGTCGCTGGCCAAAGAGATCGTGAAGCTGGTCGAGTGGGGTCGCACCACGAAGTCGGGTGACCGTTCCGACCTGCCGTTCGAACCCAAGGCCCGGTCGTGGTCGATGCTGAGCGTGAGCGGCATGGAGTGCCCGGGGGCCACCAAGTGCCCGTCGGGCGACAGCTGTTTCGCCGAGAAGGCGCGCGTCGCCGCGCAAGAGGCCGACGTCGTCGTGGTCAACACCCATCTCTACGGCAGCCACCTGGCCAGCGACGGCCACGTGCTGCCCGAACACGACGTCGTGATCTTCGACGAGGCCCACGAACTGGAGGACATTGCCGCGTCCGCCCTCGGTCTCGAGATGACCAGCGGCCGGTTTAGTTCGCTGGCCCGCAACGCCCGGCGCCTCGTCGGCCAGACCGATCCGTCCACCATCGACGAACTCATTGCCGCGGGCGACCGATTAGAGCGCGCCCTCGAGCCGTACCGCAACCAGCGGTTGGTCGGTGAACTGCCGACCGAACTAACCGAGGTGTTGACGCTTGGCATCGAACGAACGCAGGCGTTGCTGAGTTCGATCAAGTCCGTGCCCGACGACGACGCCGGTAAGCCCCGCGTCCAACAAGCCGCGGGCCATCTCGCCGGCGATCTCGGGATGGTGCGCGACGTCCGCGAGAGCCACGTCCGCTGGGTCGAGGGCCCCGCGCACGCGCCGGTGCTCAAGGTCGCGCCGATCGACGTGGGCGGCGCGCTGGCCGAGGCGCTGTGGCCCGACCACACCGCGATCCTCACGAGCGCCACGATCCCTTCCGGCCTCGGTGGCCGGGTCGGCATCAAAGACGACGACCACGACGAACTCGACGCGGGCAGCCCCTTCGACTTCGAAAGCCAGGGCCTGCTCTATTGCGCCACCCACCTGCCCGACCCTCGTAACCCGAAATACCGCGACTCGCTTCACGACGAGTTGGCGTTTCTCATCCAGGCCGCGGGCGGCCGCACGCTGGCCTTGTTCACCAGTTGGAAGTCGATGGAACTCGCGGCCGAAGCCATGCGCGATCGGCTGGACGTGCCGATCCTGGCCCAGGGCGATTTGCCCAAACCCAAGCTTGTGGCCGAGTTCGAACGCGACGAGGCCGCGTGCCTGTTCGCAACCATGGGTTACTGGCAGGGCGTCGACGTGCCCGGCCGCACACTCAGCATGGTCACGATCGACCGGCTGCCGTTCCCCCGGCCCGACGAGCCCCTGCTCATGGCCCGGCGCGACCGCGCCGGGCCCGCCGCCTTCCGCGTGATCGACCTACCGCGGGCGGCCACACTGCTCGCCCAAGGCGCGGGGCGACTGATTCGCACCGCCACCGATCACGGGGTGGTGGCCGTGCTCGACTCGCGTCTCGCTACCGCGAACTATCGCTGGCAGTTGATCAACGCGCTGCCGCCCATGCGGCGCACCAAGGAACGCGACGAGGTCGCCTCGTTCCTACGCACGTATCACGAAGGCACGTAGCTGCCGCCCACCCTCCAATACTGCGCGCCTTCGGGTGTGCGATCCATGAAACCCTCGTCGATCAGGTAGCGCCGCAACGCCGCGACATCGGGATGGAACACACGCAGCGCGTCGTTCACTTCGCGCTCGGAGTACTTCACCCCGGGTTGGAACTCTTGGGCCAAACGATCGAGCACGGGCAGCCGCTTGCCCCGACGGGCCGGTATCGAGACCAGTCGGCCGTCGCTGAACCAGCGTTCCAACATCACGGTATGCGGGTCCCGGCCATCGAGCAGTCGGAGCTGGGTCACGAAACGAACGGTACCGACAGCGTCAAAGCATGGCCAGGATGTTTGACGGATCGAGCGACTCGGGCGGCAGGCCGTCGCGCGCGGCTTGGTTCGTGGTCCGTTGAAGCACTTCGTTTACCGGCGTCGGCACGCCGTGGCGTCGGCCAAGCGCCACAATCTCACCGTTGAGCCAGTTCGTCTCGATCGTTCCGGTGCCCCGGGCCAAGCTCTGCCACGTGGAGCCGCCGGTGCGGGTCTTCCCCTCGATCGGCACCAACGTCATGATGTCGGCCCGCCGTTCCCGGTCTTCTTCTTCCGACGCGTAGTCGATACCGGCGGCGCGCAACACGGCCGTGCCCTCGTCGCGTGCGGCCCGGCGCAGGTCAGCCGCGGCCTCGCCCCCGAAACCGCACAACGCGATAACCGCGTTGGCCAGATTCATCAACAGCTTCGTGTACTTCCAGCGCATCACGTCGTCGCGCACGACGCAGTTGAAGCCGACCGCGTTCAGGGTGGCGACGATCGCGGCCGCGGTGTCGTCGTGGCCCGACGGATACCGCCCGACGTCGATCAAACCGGGGACGGGCCACGAGTGGGCCTGCACCACGCCGGGCGAAAGGTGGCCGGCCGGCATCATCACCACCGCGCCGTAGGTGTTGGCGAAGAGGCGCAAAACGACACGCTCGTTGTCGACGCCGTTTTGCGCGCACACGACCGCGATCGACGGCGGGGCCGCCAACGCGAGGCCGCTGACCGCGTCGAGCGTGTCCTGCGACTTCACGGTGAGCAAGACCACGTCGTCTTCGCGCCAGCCGATGTCGTTGACGGACGTGACCACGGTCGGGAAGAACACGTCGGTTTGTTCGCCGTGCTGCAGCTTCAACCCGTCGGTCTGCATCGCGCCCGCGTGTTTGCCCCGGGCGATCAGGACGACGTCGCGTTCGGCCCGCGCCAACTGTGCGCCCACGACGCCGCCGATCGCCCCGGCACCGAAAATCACGAAGCGGGGCACGGTCAATACCCGAGCCTGTCGAGCGAAGCGTCGCGTCGCTGCCAGTCCTTCTCGACCTTCACCACGAGGTCGAGGAACACGCCCTCGGGCATCTGCTCGCGCACGGCAATGCCAACCTTCTTGAGCACTTCGCCTTTGTGGCCGATCACGATGCCCTTTTGCGATTCGCGCTCGACGAGGATCTCGACTTTGACCATCGGCCACTCCCAGTCGACCACGCGCGCCGCGACCGAGTGCGGAAGCTCCTCGCGCAGGATCGCCAGCAACTGCTCACGCACGAGCTCGGACACCCAGTGCTCGTCGGACGTGTCGCTGATCTGATCGGCTGGATACAGCATCGGCCCCTCGGGCAGGCGACTCGAAATCGCGTCGACGAACACGTCGACGCCTGCGCCGGTGCGGGCCGAGACCGGGAAGTACTCGGCCCGATCGAGTTTGGCCGCCGCGCCCAGCTGTGCGATCACCTGGTCCTTCGACGCCCGGTCGATCTTGTTCACGACGACAAGAGCGTCGGGCGGGCAAAGCGCAGCGACGAACTCGTCTCCGCGCCCCAACGGTTGGGTGGCGTCGATCAGCAGGCACACGACGTCGACGCCGTCCAGCGCGTCTTCCGCCGTCGCGTTCAAACGCATGCCGAGCCGCGTGCGCGGCTTGTGAATCCCGGGCGTGTCCACGAACACGATCTGCGCGTCAGGACGGGTCAGCACGCCGCGCACCGCGTGACGTGTGGTCTGCACCTTGTTCGAAACGATCGACACCTTCTCACCCAGAATCTGGTTGAGCAGCGTGGACTTGCCGACGTTGGGCCGGCCGAGCAGCGTGGCGAAGCCGGACTTCATAGACGGCGGCTATTCAGCGGAGTCGGCTTTGTCATTCGGCATGGAGCCGACCTTGAGCCGCACTCGGCCGATGCGTCGCCCTTGCACCCGTTCGGCGGTCAGCGTGTGGGCGGCAACCATCACCTGTTCGCCGTCTACGGGCACGTGGCCGAGACGGTTGAAGAGCAGCCCGGCAATGGTGTCCCAGTCGTCGCCCTCAGGCAGCGCGATGCCGAGCAAGTCGTTCACTTCGTCGATCGGCATTTTCCCGTTCACGCGGACCTCGCCGTTCGGCAGCCGCTCGACCGGCGCCTCTTCGACGTCGTACTCGTCGTTGATCTCGCCGACGAGTTCCTCAATCAGGTCTTCAAGCGTGACGATTCCGGCCGTGTCACCGAACTCGTCGAGCACGAACGCAAGGTGCAACTTCTTGCGTTGCATTTCGCGCATCAGCTCGGCCACCGGCTTGCTCTCGGGTACAAATAGGCCTTCACGGGCCAGGTTGCGTACCGGCGTGTCGGCCTTGCCTTCGCGTTCGGCCCGCAACAGGTCCTTGGTGAATACGACTCCGACGACGTTGTCGATGTTCTCGTCGTAAACCGGGATTCGGCTAAAGCCTGCCTTCATCGCGGTGTCGATGACGTCGGTGACCTTCTGGCTGCCCTCAACGGCGAGCATGTCGGGCCGGGGCACCATCACCTCGCGCGCCACGGTGTCGCCGAACTCGAACACCGAACGAATGAGCTGACGTTCCTCCTGCTCGATCACGTCGTCGTCAGCCGCCGCGTCGGTCATCGCGAGGAGTTCTTCTTCCGACACGTACGGGCCCTGCTTCAAGCCCTTGCCCGGCAGCAGCGCGTTGGAAACCCCGATAAGGCCACGAGCCACCCATCGCAGCGGTGCGAAGTTGCCGATCATCACGACCGGACGCGCCACCAGGAGCGCGGCGCGTTCGCTGTTGAGCACCGCCCACGTCTTGGGGGCGGCCTCGCCGACCACGAAAAGGAATCCGACTTCGAACACCACGCCCAGCAGAACGCCCCAAGTTCCGAAGGCTTGCTCGGCTACCAAACCGACCAACGTCGCGACAGCCAGATGTGAGGCCAATACGACGAGCAACACAGGGTTGAGGTAATTCTCGGGGTGCTCGGTGATGCGAAGAAGCTCTTTGGCCCCCGTTTTGCCTTCGTCGGCGAGCACGGTGGCCTTGTGGCGGCTCATGCGCGTGATGCTGGTTTCGGCCATCGCGAGGAAGCTCGCGAAGAACACCAACACGATCGCGATCGCGAACATCAGGACGTCGGTGGAGCTCATGACTTGAATTCCGCGAGCAACTGACGCTCCCGGGCCTCCATCTTCTCTGCGTCGGCATCTTCGATGTGGTCCATACCCAACAGGTGCAAGATTCCGTGCACGAGTAGCAGCGCCAGTTCATCTTCGTAGGTACCGGCGTGCTCAGGAGCGTTCTTGGCCGCGATCGCCGGACAGATCACGACGTCGCCCAACAGCATGGGCAGGTCTTGGGCCTCGAGTGGTTCGCGCCCGGGGGCGGGGCCTCCGGCATCGGGCCACCGGCCCGGCTCGTCGGGGTCTTCGTCGAGCGGGAACGCCAGCACGTCGGTAGGACCGGTCTTGCCGAGAAACCGTTCGTTGAGCCCGGCGATCGTGGCTTCGTCGACGAACAACACCGACAGTTCGGCGTCGCCCTTGAGCTTCTCGGCTTTCAACACGTTGCGGGCCAACACATCCCACCGCAGCGCATCAACGGGGTAATCGCTCTGCTCGTCGGCAACAAACACTTCGACGGTCACGGCTACTTCTTTCGCCGCGAGGTCTTGGCGTTGGCGGCGTCGTGGCGTTCGTAGGCGGACACGATGTCGGCCACGATGCGGTGACGCACGACGTCCCGATTTGTCAGATGGACGAACTCGATGTCGTCGACGCCGCCCAGAATCGGCTCGATACCGCCGAGGCCCGACTTCCCGCTGGCCAGGTCGACCTGGGTGACGTCGCCCGTGACGACGGCCTTGGACCCGAACCCGATGCGGGTGAGGAACATCTTCATCTGCTCGGCCGTGGTGTTCTGCGCCTCGTCGAGGATGATGAACGATCCGTTCAGTGTTCGGCCCCGCATGAAGGCCAGCGGCGCTACTTCGATCGTGTTGCGCTCGAGCAGCTTCATCGCACCCTCGGGCGTGAGCATGTCGTAGAGCGCGTCGTACAACGGCCGCAGATAGGGGTCGACCTTGGCCAGCATGTCGCCGGGCAGGAATCCGAGCCGCTCGCCCGCTTCCACCGCAGGACGAGTGAGGATGATCCGCTCGACGGACTTGGCCTGTAAGGCCTGCACCGCCAGCGCGACCGCGAGATAGCTCTTGCCGGTGCCAGCCGGACCAATGCCGAACGTGATCGTGTTCGCCGCAATCGCGTCGCAGTATGTCTTCTGCCCCGCAGTTTTCGGGCGAACGCTGCGGCCCCGAGCCGACTTCAGCACTTCGGCGGTGAGAATCTCGCTCGGCACTTCGTTCGCCCGGATCATGCCGATCGTGCGCACGACGTTCACGGTGTCGAGCGCGGTGCCGCTTTGCAACAGCTTCACGAGTTCGCTGAACAGCTTCTCGACGTTCGCGGCGTCACCGCCGTCGATGATGACTTCGTTGCCCCGCACCACGATCGTGGTGCCAGGGAACGCCGCTTCGATGGCGCGCAAGATCTCGTCGTGTTGACCGACAAGCGCGGCCATGAGGTCGTTGGCGGGGACGAGGTAGGTGGCGGTGGGTGACACTGGCTACGCGAAGCGTACGTGGTGCATCGAGGCAGTCAGGCGAATACGGCCGATCACCCCGGCGGCCAGGACATGCCGCGGCCGCCGACCACGTGCAGGTGCAGGTGCGGCACGGTCTGCCCGGCGTTCGGGCCGACGTTGAACACGGTGCGGTAACCCGACTCGGCTATGCCCTCGGCCTCGGCGACAGCCTTGGCCGCGACGTACATCGCGGCGAGCACGTCGCCGTCAGAAGCGCTGATCTGGTCCGCTCCGACAATGTGTCGTTTCGGGATAACCAGCACGTGCGTGGGGGCCACCGGGTTCAGGTCACGGAACACCAGCACGTCGTCGTTGTCGTGCACGATCGTCGCCGGAATGTCGCCGGCCACGATCTTGCAAAACAGGCAGTTAACCAACGTCGGCCCCGTCGGGCGAACCGGTGTCGGGATAGAGGTGGGCCAACGACCCCGGCGCGATCCGCACGCTCGCGATGAACTCGAGCAGGTCGCCTTCCTGCACGCGTATCACCCGACCCATTTGATACGCAGCCAGCTGGCCTTCATCGATGAATCGGTACAACGTGCGCACGGTGACGCCGAGGCGCTCACAGCACTCTTTGGTGCTCAACCAGACGATCGAGTCACTCACGAGCCGTAGTCGACCTCGACCGTTGCAGAGGCCTGGAACGACCCGGAGCCGAGCACGGTTGCGTCAGACGTGATGCTGTCGGATTCGCACGACGCCATCGACGTAAAGGTGCTCGAGGTCAAGGCATAGGTCTGGTTCGGCGAACCGGACTGCGACACGGTCACGATGATTCGCAGGCCGTTCGGGAACGTCAGGGTTCGGGCGGTCTGGTTCTTGAGCAGGATCGCGAAGTGCACGCTGTTCCCCGAACCGGTCGCCTTGATCGTGAACGAGAACGGATCTGAACGTGAGGGAATCGGATCCGGGCTTGTGGCGCCGCTCGGGAGCGTGAACGAATATTGATTGTCCGACGGCTCGTCGCTCCGGAAACCGTTTTGCGGCGGCGGGTTCGTGGTGCACCTTCCCGTAGGCGCCGCGGTCGTGGCCGGCCGGCGTGTGGTCGTCGCTGTCGGCCTCCTTGTGGTGGCCGTAGTGGGCCTCTTGGTGGTCCCCGTCGTGGCGGGCACGCCCGTAGTGACGGTGACGGCGGGCGCTGAGGTGGTGGTTTCCTCGGCGAAGAAGGTTGTCGACGTCGTGGGTTCTACGAACGCCGTGGTGGTGGTCGCGGCCTGAAGCGCGTCGAGGCGCTTCTGCGCATCGCTTTTCCCACCGATGCCTTCGGCGAGAACCAGGAACGCGCCCAAGCCGAGTACCGCCACGAGAACGGTTAAGATGTTCTTACTAACGGTGTTCATACGCATGTTGGGGCCTAAGGCTAGGTGGTCGGCGCGCTGGTACGAAGCCGTAGCGCTACTTCGTTAGCCAAAAGTTTGCCTGCAACGGTGAGCACGAGCCGTTCACCCTGACGCTCGACGAGTCCGGCGAGATCAGGATCGCTCTCGTCCAGTGCCCCGGCGGGCACGCCGTGGCGCGTGCGTAAGCAGAGTTGCAGCGCTTCGACCTCGCGCGTTTCAGCGTCGAGGCACTCGTTGCCGCTCTCGGTGGTGGCACCCGAGCCGACCGCGTCGACGTAGCGATTGGGCGTGTGGTGGTTCCACCACCGACGCCCGTCGGCGTGGGAGTGCGCGGCGCAACCGATTCCGCGATAGTTGCCCTGGTCCCAATACAGCGCGTTATGGCGACACTCATGGCCGGGGCGGGCCCAGTTCGAGATCTCGTAGTTAGCCAAACCCGCGTCGGTGAGCATCTGGTGGGCCAGCAGGTACTTCGAGGCCTGGTCGTCGTCGTCGGGATGGCGCGCGGGCTGAGCGGCCAGCGGCGTGCCCGCTTCCACGGTGAGGCCGTAGGCGCTGATGTGCGGGGGCGACGGGGCGAGCGCGAGCACGTCTCGCAGCGTGGTCTCCCAGTCCGCGAGCGATTCGCCCGCAGCGCCGTAGATGACATCGGCGTTGAACGAGGCGAAGCCCGCAGCCTCGATCGCCTCGGCGGCACTGGCGACCGCGGCACGGTCGTGTTCGCGGCCGAGCGACTCGAGCACGTGGGGCACCGTTGATTGCACACCGAGCGAAATTCGGTTCACCCCGGCGTCGCGGTAGGTGCGCATCAACGCGAGCGAGACATTGTCGGGGTTGCACTCGACTGTCACCTCGGCCCCAGGAGCGCGGCGAACGTCGGCCAGCAGGCCGGTGAGAAGGAGCGGCTCGATGAGCGATGGGGTTCCTCCGCCGACGAACACTGACGTTGCCGGCACCAGGTCAGCCGCTGTTAGCTCGGCCCGGCAGGCGGCGATGTACTCGGCGTGCAGGTGGTGACGATCAGTCCACGTGGCGAACGCGCAGTAGTCACACCGCTTCGAGCAAAACGGTATGTGGACATAGACGCCGAATCTCTCCCCGGGCGGGCGCCCCGCAGGCCCTCGTTCGGCCTTATGAAACGCCTCCTCCGCAACGTGGGGCCCCTCGCTTCGCTCGCCCCACGGCGGCCGTGTCATTTAGGCGGCTGTGTCATTTATTAGGCGCGGACGGAGACGCCGAGTTGGTCGAGGCGGCGGCGCATGATCGCCGGGGTTGTTTCGAACAGGAAGGCGAGCGCCCGCAGGTCGTCGCGTCGGATCGCGAGGCGACGCGACGTGAAGTCCTGTCGCTTTACCTGGATCATGCCGACGTAACGCCCGATCAGCTCACGTTCTTCGGCCGGCAACCGCTCGAGGCCGTTCAGATCGATGACGACCGGCGGGCCCTCTTCGCCGGCCACGGGCCAACTCGGCGGGGCACCCGCGGCGCCTTCGCGCAGGTCGAGGCTGTGGGCTGCGTCCTCACGACCGGGCAGGAGTTGGTCGACCGAAACCTCGTAGAGCGCGGCGAGCCGCTGCAACCGCAGCACTGAGATGGCCCGCTCGCCCCGCTCGTAGGCGCCGAGCACCGACGCCCGGAACTCGCCCTCTGAGCGAGCCTCGACGGCGTGCAGTGACAGGTTCTTCAGTTTGCGAATGCTGCGAAGGCGCGCACCCACACGGATGCTGTAGCTCGCATCGCCGTCTTCGCGGTCATGTGGCACAGAAACGCCCTTCCCTGTCTTGACCCGTTCCCCGAGGGCCAGTGACCACTCTACGTGGTCAAATTGCGAACTGGGCGAAGCGGACTAAATACCGCCCGTACGCAGGGCGGTTAGACGGGCACCGACGGCGAGCGCAGCGGTTTCGGCCCTCAGCGTGGTCGGGCCCAGATCAACGAGCGCGACAGCGCTCGCCAACTCCCCGTCGGCCCATCCGCCTTCGGGTCCGATAGCCACGGCCGGGGTGGCGAGGGAAAGCACCCCTCCGTCTGGGTGGGCCAGCGCGAACGCGGGCGTGAGTTCAATCAGCGACGTGACGTCGTCGACAATGGGCAACCACGCACGACGCGACTGCATCGCCGCGGCGCGCGCGACCGCGCGCCAACGCTGCACGTTCCGGGCTGACTTCGCCTCGTCCCACCGCACCACGCTGCGGGCCGCCGACACCGGCACGATGCGATCAACGCCGAGTTCGGTGAGCTTTTGCACGGTGAATTCAGGCTTGTCCCCCTTGGTCAACGCGAAAGCGACGCTGATCCACGGCGACGCCGGCGCCAGGGTTTCAATAGGGCCCAGGGCATCCACCGCGGCGTCGCCGCGCATCGCGCACAGCCGCCAACGCCCGGCGCCGTCGCCGGCGCTGAACTGCTCGCCGTCGCGCAAACGCAGCACGCGCGTCAGGTGATGGGCGTCGTCGGGACAAAGTTCGGGCCCGTCGAGGTCGTCCACGAACACATGGGCGGCGAGCTCCGGCAACCGATGGTGAACCACGACCCCCATCGTGGCCTGCCAATCTGTCCGCCGTGGAAACGACACTTTCCGTCCAGGTCTTCGACGACGACCGTGAGCACGACGCAGCCCGCGTCGTGCTGGTGCACGGCGCGATGGACCGCGGCGCGAGCTTCAGCCGGGTCGTCGGCTACCTGCACGATCTCGTCGTGACCACCTACGACCGGCGCGGTTACGCCCACTCGATGGACGCAACGGTCGCGACGGCCCTGGATGACCACGTAAACGACTTGATCGGGATTCTCGAGGGCCACTCATCGGTCGTGATCGGCCACAGCCTGGGCGGCGTCATCGCCCTCGCCGCCGCGTCGCGTCGCCCGGAATTGGTGCAGAGCGCCGGCGTGTACGAGTCGCCCATGCCGTGGCTGGACTGGTGGCCGTCGTCCACGGCCGGGGCCCAAACGCTGGCCGATTCTTCCGATCCCGGAAAAGCGGCCGAGAACTTCATGCGGTTTCTCGTGAGCGACGACGCGTGGGAAATGTTGCCGATGAAGACCCAGCAGCAACGCCGAGCCGAAGGCCCGGCCCTGCTCGCCGACCTGCAATCGCTGCGCACCGTCGAGACGCCGCCTTTCGACCCCGAAACGTTGCCGGTACCGGTGGGAGTGGCCGGCGGCGCCGAGACCCGCCAGCACCACAAGGACGGGTGCGAAGCGATGGCCAAGATGTTCGACACCGAAGTGCAATGGATCGACGGAGCCGGACACGGAGGACACATGAGTCACCCGGGCCCGTTCGCCAAATTTGTTCGACGCTGCACGGGTATGCGCAACCTGTGACCAACTCTGCGCGAACGTTGCCGTAATGCGAAACCGGCGCCGGAACCTCTTTTTCGTCGCGCTCGGAGCCGTGGCGCTGGCCGCGGGCATGGCCGGCGCGTCCGCTGCGACCAGTGGTAGCTCGAAAGTGGCGCGCAATGTGACGCTCGCTGGCCACAGCGTCGCCGGCCTCAACCGGGCCGAGTTGACCAAGCGCGTCAAGAGCGTCGACAAGGATCTGGGGGCGGCCAAGGTGAAGGTGTCTGCGCCCAAGGGAGGCTTCACTATGAGCCTCGAAGACCTCGGCGTGAGCGTGGACGTCGACAAGACGGTGGACCACGCGCTCACCGTTGGCCGTATCGGAAATCCGCTCACCCGAGCGTGGGGCGCATTCAAGGCGCTGTTCTCCAAGCGCATGGCACCGATTGAAATCGAGATCGATCGGGCTGTGTTACGCGTCGCGGTTACTGGCAAGGATCCCGGTCCGAAGGAGCTCTCGAAGGAGCCGTCGCTCACCCGAAAGAGCGGAGTGTTTGTCGCCGTCGCCGGCACGAAGGGTTCGGGCATCGACCCCAGAGACGTCGCGGCCGCGTTGCCTGCGGCGGTCGCCGACGGCAAGCCACAAACCATCAGGGTTCCCCGTGGCACCGTGGCGCCGCAGTACACGCTGGCCGACGCCGAAGACCTCGCGCGCGAGGCGAACAAGCTCGGGCGCCTCTCGCTGAAGGTGACCGCGGGCGAGGAAACCAAGACCATCGAGCCGACGATGCTCGTGACATGGATCGACGCGCTTGCCACCCCCGAGGCATTGCTGTTGGGTGTCAGCGGCGATCGAGCGGTGGCCGACCTCGCCAAGATCTTCGCCAGCATCGGCTCGCCCGTCACCCAGACCCGTTACGGCATCGGCGCCGACGGTGGCGTGGTGGTGACACCCGGCGTCTCGGGCACGAAGTGCTGCGACCAGGAACAAGTCCAGACGCTGCTCACCGCGGCGATCCGCAAGCCGCCGGTGCGCCCCATCGACCTGCCGCTCAAGGTTTCCGAGCCGGCGATCACCGCCGACGACGTCGCGGCGTTCAAGATCAAAGAGGCCGTTGGCTCGTTCACGACCAAGCACCCGTGCTGCGCACCGAGGGTCTCGAACATCCACCGCATCGCCGACATCGTGCGCGGCACCGTCATCCGTCCTAATTCGCGTTTGTCGATCAACGGCCTCGTCGGGCCCCGCACTACCGCCAAGGGTTTCGTGGTCGACCACGTGATCGAGGACGGCAAGTTCGCCGAGGCGGTGGGCGGCGGCATCTCGCAGTTCGCCACGACCCTGTTCAACGCCGCGTTCTTTGCCGGCCTCGACATGGGCGAGTATCAGAGCCACTCGATCTACATCAGCCGCTATCCCTACGGTCGGGAGGCCACGCTCAACTACCCCCACCCCGACCTGGTCGTGATCAACAACACGCCCTACGGCGTGCTGGTGTGGCCGACCTACACGGGCACCACACTCACCTTGACGTTGTATTCGACGAAGTACGCGCCAGGCACCCAGACCGGCCAGAGCCAAGCGCCGAGCGGGATCTGCACCCGGGTCACCACCGAGCGCACCCGTACGTATCCCGACGACACGAAGAAGGTCGACAGCTTCCGGGCGACGTACCGTCCGCAAGAGGGCAAGAACTGCGACGGATCGGTTACGGCTGTCACCACTACGACGAGGCCTAAGAG
>JACCXE010000114.1 GCA_013697265.1 Actinomycetota bacterium
CTGCGACGCACCCGGCAACGGCGAACTCACCGTGGCCGAGGTCGAAGCGTTGCTGGCCGAAACGACTGCATCATCGACGCCCTATTGACCCGCGGCGACGACGTGTTGAAGATCGTGCGCATCGACCGCTACGTGCCCGTCGCCCTGCAAATCCACCATCGCCTCAAAACCCGCCACGGCTGGGTCCTGAGTCGCGGGCCGGGCCGGGAATGGTCCTTCGACCCGCCCTCAGTCGACGTCGACGCACGCGCTCGCACCGGTTAGACCGACCGATCGTGATGCCTTGTATACACCGAGTGCTTACAATGCGGGAGTGTCAGCAACCACGAACGCCAAGGTGTCCCATCGGGGCCAGACGAGCCTGCCCGCCGAGCTGCGGCACAGGTGGGGGATCGAGGACGGCGGCGAGATCGGAATCATCGATTTGGGTGACGCCGCGCTCATCGTTCCCGGCGGTCTCGGGGTCGCACAGGCCGAACTTCGCCGCGTCCTTGCCGATCGTTACGAGCAAGGCGTCGCCGAGCTCGACGACGCCGACCTCGTCGACCAGTAGACGCGATCGTGTCGCCGACGATCGCAGTGCTCGACGACCGCCTGCTAATCGAGGAGTTGTTGCGCGGGCTCCGCGTTCGTCGAGTCGAGCTGCACACGACGAGCTACTGGTACTACCGGGCTTGTCGTGCGGCGGTGCTCGGCGCGGGCGGTCAACTCTCGGGACCATTCGAAAAATTGGATGCGCCCGAGCAGGCGAGCGCCATCGCGAGCCTGTTGCGGCTCCGAGACGACATCGCGTTGCCCGACCCGCGGCCGGTCGTACCGACGATGGTCGCCGTCGCTGCACGTCACCCGCGCCTCAACCTGATGAACCTGGAGGCCGCCGCCGTGGGCCTCGTGCTTGGGGCGGTTGTGTGGTTGTCGCCGAAGGCGGCGGCCGGCGTGCTTCCGCCCGTCCTCGACGCGGAGGGCGTGCGGTGGAAGGTCGGCGCGTGAACACCTCACCTATAGCCTCGCCCCGATGACCCTGTTCGAGGCTGAGGCGACCGCGAACGAACCCCGCCGCGTCTCGCTCGTGCGTCTCGCCGGCGAGATCACCCGCAACCTCAGCCCGGTCGGTCGCATTGCGGTGGACGGCGAGGTCCACTCGGCCAAGGCGTACAACACCCGGCGTTACTTCACGCTGCGCGATCGCAACGCCCGCATCAGCGTCACCGTGGCGGCCAAGAACATCCGGCACTGCACTTGCGAAGACGGCGAGGCCGTGCGCGTCACCGGCGTGCTCGTGTGGGAAACCCAGCGCGGCGAGTTGCGCTTCGACGCGCAGTCGGTCGAGCCCCGCGGCGAGGGCGCCGTCGCCGCAGTCATCAGTCAAGCAAGAGAGCGGCTGCAGGCCGAAGGCGTGCTTGACAGGCAACGCCGCCCGTTGCCGCTGCTGCCGCGGACCGTCGGCGTGATCTGTGGCCAAGAGGCCGCGGTGCGCAAAGACATCGAGTCGGTGATCGCGGCGCGGTTCCCCGGCTATCCCGTCACCTTCCGCACCTCGCCCGTGTCGGGCCCGAGCGCGGCCGCGTCGCTGGTCGAAGCCGTGATCGATCTGGACGGACGCGACGAGGTCGACGTAATCATCCTGGCCCGCGGTGGGGGAGACGCCACCGAGCTGCTGCCGTTCTCCGACGAAGACTTGTGCCGCGCGGTGGCCGCCTGCACCACGCCGACGGTGTCGGCAATCGGCCACGACGGGGACAGGCCGCTGCTCGACGAGGTCGCCGACCACCGCTGCGGCACGCCGTCGATCGCGGCCGCCCTCGTGATCCCGAGCGAGGGCGACCTGCGCAACGAGCTCGACTACTGGCTCGAGCGCACCCGGGACACCGCGTATGACCGCATCGAACGCGCGGCGCGCACGCTCGATGTCAGCACGCCGGCCCGCGCTCTGCAGCGCGGCATCGACACCGCGACGCAACGCCTCGACCGGGCTACGTCGCGGCTCACGAACGCGCACCCGATCACCCGGGTGCAACGGCAGCAAGAACGACTCGCGGGTTATGTGACCACGCTCGATGCGCTCGACCCGTCTCGCGTGTTGGAGCGTGGCTACGCGGTGGTGCGTAACGCTGCGGGCGACGTGATCAGAGACGTCGCCCAACTTGGTATGCGCGACACGGTCAGGGTTACGGTCGCGAACGGCGCGTTCGGCGCCGACGTAACGGAACTGGAGTCACGATGACCGTCGTCTCAGTCCACTTGGCCGATGTGGGGTTTCCTGCGTCGCTCGCCATGTTGCGCCACGTCCCCAAAGCCGGTGAGATCGACGGCCTGCGCCACGCTGACACGGGCATCGCGGCCACCTTCACCGGCAAGAGCGTGCCGAGCCCGAACATCGGTCGGGTCGGCCTCATCGGTTTCTGGGACAGCGAGCTCGCGCTCAAGCAGTTCGAGACCAACCATCCGCTCGCCGCGAAGTTCGAAGGCGGGTGGCACGTGCGAGCCCATCCACTGCGCATGCACGGCACGTGGCCCGGCATGCCCGCCGACACGCCCCAGCAACGCAACATTCCCCACGACGGCCCGGTGCTCGTGTTGACGCTGGCCCGCACGAAACTGTCGCGCTTCCCGGCGTTCGTGAAAACCAACACGCAAGCCGAAGCGGCCGTACTCAAGGCGCCGGGCAACATCTTCGCTACCGGCATCGCCCGTCCGCCGAGGCTGCAGTCGATCTCGCTGTGGGAATCGAGCGAGGCGTCGATGAACTACGCGTTCAGCGGCAGCCAGCCCGGCCACCCCGAAGCGATGAAGGTGGACCGAGCCAAGCCGTTCCACCACGAGTCCGCATTCATCCGCCTGGCCATCGACGAAGTCGGCGGCTCACTGGGCGGCAAGACACCGCTGGCCGCAGACGCGCTGAAGCTGTAACCGCGTTAGGTCTGGCCCCCTCGCACTACGGTCAGGCCCATGTCGACCGACGACCTCACCTACGAACAGATCGTCGAAAAGCTCGAATCGGTCACGGCGCAACTTTCCGCCGGCGACGCTGGTATCGAAGCGGCCACCGACCTTTTCGAAGAGGCCCAACGCCTGCACGCGGCGGCGTCGGCCCGACTCGACCAGGTGCGCCAACGCCTCGACGCGCTCACCCCGTCCGGCGATTAGGTCGGCCACTCCCACGTCCAGCAGCGATGCGAGCGCAGGCCGGGCGACCACAGTCGCCAGAACCCGCCGATGGCGCGGCCGGTGCGGTCGGTCCACGCCCGACACGACGGCTCTTCCACCCGCCGCACGGTCTGAGTGAGCCCGCCCTCGTAAACGGTGTAGCCGGCCCACACACCCGGATAGTCCTTGGGTGAGCCGATCTCGGTGAACAGCAGCGAACCGAAGTGGCGTCGGTGGTGCCGGTGCGTGTGGCCCGCGGCGATGATCGAGCCGGGCGCGACGACGTTGAGTTGGTGGATGAACGGGCGCGACTCGCGGCGGGGAACACCAACCGGCAACGTGTTCGGGAAGTTGAACCGCTGCGGGTAGTGATGCGTGGCGATGAATACCGGGGTGTCGACTTCTTCCGCCAGTCGCAGCGCCTCGGCCCGGTCGGTTTCCTTCCACTGCGCGTTGTGCGCCTCTTTGGCCGACGGCAACAGGATGAGGCGTAGGCCGGAGACATCGATCGCCGTCGTCTCGGTCGCCACCCGTATGCCGCGTGACCGCAGCACGGCGCCCCCGTCCACGTCGGGGAAGCGCACGTCGTGGTTGCCGAGCAACACGTCGGCCTCGACGTCGGCACCGTTGAGCAGCGACGCGAACCACTCGAACTCTTGCTCGGTGCCCTGGTCGGTCAGGTCGCCCTTCACGATCAGCCGTTGCGCGCCCCACGCCTTGGCCTCGGCGATCGCCGCGGTGAAGCAACGGGCCGGATAGGGCTCGACGTCGTCGGTTTCGCGCAGCGTTTCGC
>JACCXE010000123.1 GCA_013697265.1 Actinomycetota bacterium
TGTTACGCGGGCCTCCTCGCGGCAACCGCGGCGGTGGTGTGCTTCATGGATGCTGATGGCTCGTTGGACCCGCGCCATCTGCCGCTCGTGTGCGACCCCGTCGTCGATAATCGGTGCGACCTGATGCTCGGTGCTCGCTGCGCCCAGCGCGGCGCGTGGCCGCCGCACGCGCGACTCGCGAACCGGATGCTGGCCCGCCGGCTTCGGAGCCGCGGCATCGAAGTTACCGACCTCGGCCCCATGCGCGCCGCCCGACGCCAACCGCTGCTCGACTTAGGCATTGCGGATCGGCGCTCGGGCTGGCCGCTCGAAATGGTGTTGCGGGCCCACGCCGCCCAATGGCGCATCGGCGAGGTTCCGGTTCCGTACGCCCCACGCGTCGGCCGCTCGAAGGTCACGGGTACGCTGCTCGGCACCGCGCGCGCCGTACGCGACATGTCCGCAGCCCTGCGATGACCCTGAGTGACCCACGCATCATCTTGCTGGCCAAGGCGCCCGTCGCCGGACAGTCGAAAACGCGACTGTGCCCGCCATGCACGCCCGAGGAAGCGGCGCAGCTCGCCGAGGCCTCGTTGCGCGACACGTGCGCGGCGATGGTCGCGGTCGCCTCAGCCACCCCAATCGCCGTGTTGGAGGGAGCGCCCGGACCGTGGTTGCCACCCGGCGTGGCGGTGGTGGCGCAGCGCCGCGGTGGGCTAGGCGATCGGCTCGCGGGCGCGTTCCACGACGTGGGTGGCCCGGCGCTGCTCATCGGAATGGACACCCCGCAGGTCACGCCCGCTCTGCTCACGCGCTGTCTGGCCGCACTCGCACGCCCGTCCGTAGACGCGGTGCTCGGCCTGGCCGACGATGGTGGGTTCTGGGCCATCGGCTTTCGCCGACCCATCGGCGGCGCATTCGACGGCGTGTCGATGAGCGCCGATGACACCGGCACGCAGCAAATGCAACGCCTCGTCGCCCTCGGGCTGCGCGTTGGTGGATTGCCGGCGCTGCGCGACGTCGACACGATCGCCGACGCCGAGGTTGTCGCCGCCCAGATCCCGCAGTCCCATTTCGCGTGCACGCTGGCGCGCCTCGAATCGCGCGCGGTTGTGGCGTGACCACCACCGCGATTCTTCGGGCCGATGACGGCACGCCATCGGCTCTGCACGTCGACCGGTGGCTCGACACACCGCCTCGCGAGGAGCAGGCGTTGCTCGACCGTTGCGTCGCGCCGGTGCTCGACGTCGGGTGCGGTCCCGGACGCCACGCGCTGGCGCTGGCCGAGCGGGGTCAAGTGGTGCTTGGCGTCGACGCCGCGCCGGCCGCAGCAGGCCTGGCGAGATCGCGCGGCGTTTCCGTGCTCCAACGTTCGATCTTCGATCGGCTGCCCGGTGAGGGGCGGTGGGCAACTGCGCTGCTGCTCGACGGCAACATCGGCATCGGCGGCGATGCGGTGCGGCTGCTGAGACGACTGCGCGAGCTCTTGCAGCCCGATGGTTGCGTGTTCGCCGAACTGGCCCCGCCCGACGTTGACTCCTGTGTGCGGCAGATGCGCGTCGAGAGCCGCGGTAACGCCAGCGCGTGGTTCGCGTGGGCTGTGGTCAGCGCGACAGACATCGGAGAGGTGGCCGACCATGCGGGTTTCGCTGTCGTCGAGCAATGGTCGGCGGCGCGTCGCTGGTTCGTCGAGCTGCGCTCACAATGATCGAGGACGCGCTCGGCTAGTACCGCCAGGGATAGGGCGAGAAGTCCGGCGCACGCTTCTCGAGGAACGCGTCGCGGCCCTCGGCGGCCTCGTCGGTCATGTAGGCGAGCCGCGTTGTCTCGCCGAGCAACACCTGCTGCCCGACGAGCCCGTCGTCGATGAGGTTGAACGAGTACTTCAGCATGCGCTGCGCCGTGGGGCTCTTGCCGTTGATCAGCGCGCCCCACTCGAGAGCCACGCCCTCGAGATTCGCATGCGGCACCACCTTGTTCACGGCGCCCATCTGGAACATCTCGTCGGCCGTGTACTCCTGGCCGAGAAAGAAGATCTCGCGGGCGAACTTCTGGCCGACCTGGCGGGCGAGGTAAGCCGAGCCGTATCCGCCGTCGAAGGAACCCACGTCCGCGTCGGTCTGCTTGAAACGCGCGTGCTCTCGGCTCGCCAGCGTGAGGTCGGCTACGACGTGCAGGCTGTGCCCGCCACCTGCCGCCCAACCCGGCACCACGCACAACACGATCTTGGGCATGAACCGAATGAGTCGCTGCACCTCGAGGATGTGCAGCCTGCCGAGTTTGCCCGGATCGACAGTGTCGGCGGTTTCGCCCGCGGCGTACTGATAACCGTCGCGGCCACGAATCCGTTGGTCGCCGCCGGAACAGAACGCCCACCCACCGTCGCGGGGCGAGGGCCCGTTGCCGGTGAGGATTACGCAGCCGACGTCGGTCGTCTGCCGGGCGTGTTCGAGAGCGTTGTACAACTCATCGACGGTCTTGGGCCGAAACGCGTTGCGCACCTCGGGCCGGTTGAACGCGACGCGGACCGTGCCCTGGTCTTTCGCCCGGTGATAGGTGATGTCGTCGAAGTCGAAACCGGGAACCTCGTCCCATGCCGCATCGTCGAAGATTTCCGAAACCATCGAGTCACAGTAGGACCGTTGCTGAGCGGGCCCGCTGTTCTCTGAGGCAGTGGTCTTGCCACGTTTGAGCGAATCCGC
>JACCXE010000132.1 GCA_013697265.1 Actinomycetota bacterium
TCACCGAGTTCAACGACGTCTGCGCGGCGATGGGCGACCCTGACGCCGACTTCGACGCCCTGCTCGACAAGCAAGGCAAGTTGCAGGACAAGATTGACGCTGCGAACGGCTGGGACATCGAGCGGACGCTTGACATCGCGATGGACGCACTGCGGCTGCCGCCGGGCGACTCCCCCGTCACCCATCTTTCCGGCGGCGAACGCCGCCGGGTCGCGCTGTGCCGCCTTTTGCTGCAGCGCCCCGACTTGTTGCTGCTGGACGAGCCCACCAACCACCTCGACGCTGAGTCGGTGGCCTGGCTTGAGCGGTTCCTCCAGGACTACGAGGGCACCGTTATCGCGGTCACCCATGACCGTTACTTCCTCGACAACGCGGCGGGCTGGATCCTCGAACTCGATCGCGGCCGCGGCATTCCCTGGGAGGGCAACTACTCGTCCTGGCTCGAGCAGAAGCACGCCCGCCTCGCGCAGGAGGAGAAGGCAGACAAGGTGCGCGAGCGCACGCTGGCCCGCGAGCTCGAGTGGATTCGCCTGGCCCCTAAGGCTCGCCACGCCAAGGGCAAGGCCCGCATCACCGCATACGACCAGCTCGTCGCGGAGTCCGAGGCGACCGACGGCGCCCGCGACAAGGTCGAAATCGCGATCCCGGTAGGGCCCCGCCTCGGCGACGTCGTCGTCGAGGCAAAAAACCTGACCAAGGCGTTCGGCGACAAGCTGCTCATCGACGACCTCACGTTTTCGTTGCCTCGCGGTGGCATCGTCGGTGTGATCGGGCCCAACGGAGCGGGCAAGACGACATTGTTCAAGATGATCACCGGCGCCGAGCAGCCCGACGATGGCGAACTGACGGTGGGCAGCACCGTGCAGATCGCGCACGTCGATCAGAGCCGCGAGACCCTCGATGCGAACAGGAGCGTGTTCGACGAAATCAGCGACGGTCTCGACCACATGGTCGTAGGCGGCCGTGAGTTCCGCAGCCGGGCCTGGGTGGCATCGTTCGGCTTCACCGGCGCCGACCAGCAAAAGCTCGTTGGCGAGTTGTCCGGTGGGGAGCGCAATCGGGTGCAATTGGCCAAGGTGTTGCGGGCGGGCGGCAACCTCATCCTGCTCGACGAGCCGACCAACGACCTTGACGTGGACACATTGCGGGCGCTCGAAGAGGGATTGCTCAGTTTTCCCGGCTGCGCCGTGGTCATCAGTCACGACCGGTGGTTCCTCGACCGCATCGCCACGCACATCCTCGCCTTCGAAGGCGACTCGCAAGTGGTGTGGTTCGAGGGCAACTACGCGGACTACGAGGGCGACCGCAAGGCCCGCCTCGGCGGCGACGCCAACCAACCCCACCGCATCAGATACAAGCCGCTGGTCCGCAACTAGATGGTCGAGTTGCGACGGCTTCGTGGAGTCGTGATCGTCGTGTGTGTTGCGGCTATCCCCACGATGATCGTCGGCTCCATCCTCGAACGGACCGGAGTCGCGCTGTTCGGCGGACTGTGTGCAGCAATCGCGGTTGGTTGCCTGCTCGTTGCTACAACCGTCGCGCCCGCACCCAAGCCGAACTCAGCTGAGGACGAGGCGGCGCGCGTCGAGGCGTTGATCAACGACCTTGCCGCGCAAGGCGCCGATGAGGCCGCACTGCGCGGCTTGGCCAATACCGCCATCCGCCTAGGCCGCGCCCAGCAAGGTCAGTAGCACTGGGGCCCGGAGCGCGGCGGACGCTCAACAGGCCCCAGCGCCACTAGCGAGGGTCCAGCTAGTTGGTCGATATGTCAAGCGCGAGCGGCCTAGGGTTTTGGTCGTGCCTGAAAGCCGCGCGGTCGAACGCAGTATTGAACCGGGCAACAGTGCGGTCTGCCCTGTTTGCGACGAGACAGTGAAGTTCAAGGCGCGCACGCAGGGCCGCCAAGTCATCGCCAACATCTATGTCAAGGATGTGTGGGCCCGGGTTGAGCACTATCACGTCGAGTGTTACGAGGCGGCGGGCCAGCCCTACGGCGAGCCGCAATAACCTCTCTGCGTGCGCACGCGCGTAACCCGCTCCTTTTCTTTCGAAGCCGCCCATCAACTCGAGTGGCACGCGGGCGCGTGCAAGAACCTTCACGGCCACAGCTACCGCCTCGAAGTCACCGTTGCCGGTGAACTCGACGCCAACGGAATCGTCATCGACTTCAGCGACTTGCGCGAGATCGTGCAGCAGGCTGTCATCGATCGCTTCGACCACACCTACCTCAACGACCTGCTGGCCAACCCGACGGCGGAATTGATCGCGGCTGACATCTGGGCCCGGCTGCTCGCCGCCGACCTGCCACTCGACCGCATCGTGCTGTGGGAAACCGAGAACTCGCGGGTGGAGATCGCCACGTGAGCGGAGCCGTCGTCATCTTGAGCGGCGGCCTCGACTCCACGGTGTGCCTGGCCGAGGCCGTCGCCGCGCACGAGCCAGTGATTGCCCTATCGGTGGACTACGGCCAACGACACCGAATCGAACTCGAACGGGCGGCGTCGATCGCGGCGCGCTACGGCGTCGAGCACATCGAACAACGCCTCGATCTCAGCGCGTGGGGCGGCTCGGCGCTGACCGACGCGTCGATCGACATCCCCACCGCCACCGACGCGGCAGAGGGGCCCGCGGTTCCGATCACCTACGTCCCCGGCCGCAACCTGATCTTCTTGTCGCTCGCTGTCGCGCTGGCCGAGGCGCGCGGTTGTGAGTCGGTGTTCATCGGCGTGAACGCGCTCGACTACTCGGGCTATCCCGACTGCCGACCCGAGTTCATCGAAAGCTTTCGGGGCACGGCTGCGCTCGCGCTGCGCGTAGCGGTCGAAGGCGCTGCGGTTGTTATCACCACGCCGCTGCTTGATCTGTCCAAAGCCGACATTGTTCGCCGCGGTGTCGGTCTCGGTGCTCCGCTCGAACTCACCTGGTCGTGTTACCGGGGCGGCGTCACACCGTGCGGCAACTGCGACTCGTGCGTGCTTCGCGCCAAAGGCTTCGCCGAAGCCAACGTCGCCGACCCGGCACCGTAGTGATTGACTCAATGGTCGAACCTCCCCTTGTAATCAGTGAAATCTTCGGCCCCACCGTGCAGGGCGAGGGCCCCGATGTCGGCAAACGCTGCGCGTTCGTGCGGCTCGGTCGCTGCAACCTGTCATGTCAGTGGTGCGACACGCCCTACTCGTGGGACTGGACCCGCTTCGACCCGGCGGTCGAGCTCAGCGAACAGTCCGTCGACGCGGTCGTCGCTCGGCTCGCCACGATGGCGATCGACACCGTGGTGCTCACCGGCGGCGAACCGCTCTTGCAGCAGCGCCGAGTGGTGCCGCTGATTCACGCGTTCCGGCGCTTGACGTGGAAGACGCACGTCGAGACGGCAGGCACGATCGCGTGGGACGCAGATCCGGCACTAGTCGACCGCTGGGTCGTGTCGCCGAAGCTCGCGAACTCGGGCATGAGCGCGCGCCGACGGCTGCGCTACGACGTGCTGACGCGGTTCGCTGATATGGGCGCGGCGTTCAAGTTCGTCGTGGTGGAGGCGTCGGATCTCGACGAGGTCGCCCACATAGTCGGTCGGGCCGGTATCGCACCGACATCGGTGTGGATCATGCCCGAGGGCACCAAGCCGAGAGCCGTGGCTGAGCGCACCGCCAAGCTCGCCGACGACGTGATCGCCCGAGGTTGGAACCTCACCACCCGTCTGCACGTGCTGGCGTGGGGCGACAAGCGCGGCCGGTAACACGGCGGCCGTCTGTGTCAGGCGACCTTGGCCTCGATGCGGTCGGCCAATTCCAAGAACGGGGCGACTTGGCGCTCGACACTGAACGACGCGGCGTAGCGCTTCAAGGCGGCGACGTCGCGTGTCGTCGTGCACGCGTGCAACAACGCGTCGCCGATCGCGGCGGGCTCGGGCTCGACCACCGCACCGATAGGACCGACAACCTCGGGCAGGCTGGCGCGGCAAACCGCGACCACGGGTACGCCCACCGAGGCGGCCTCGATCGCCGGAATGCCGAAGCCTTCGTGGATGCTGGTCATCAACACCGCTGACGCGCCGCGGTAGTACGCGCCGAGTTCGGCACGGGGAACTGAACCGGTGAAACGAACCCGGGACACGAGGTCGGCGCCGACGGTTTCGAGAATGCGGCGACCCATGGACCCGTGGCGACGATCGGGCGGACCTTCGGTTCCCGCAAGCACGAGATCGACGTCGAGACCGCGCTCGACCGCGTCACGCCAGCCCGCTAACGCCAGCGTCACTTCCTTTCGGGGGTGGAACCAACCAACCTGAAGCACGTAGGGGCGACCATCCATCGGCGGCGGACCGATCCAATCCCCGAAGGGCTCCAACGACGGCGGAGCAATACGAATCCGGTCGAGTGGCGTGTCGAACCACCGCGATATCTGCTGACGCCCGTGCTCGGCCAGGCACACAACCCCGCGGGCCCCGGCGAGATTTCGACGGGGCAGGGTTAACAGCTGGCGATAGCTGTATGCCGAGTACACACCCCAAGGCGTCGGTTCCATGAACGCGGCCTCGTACAGCACAACGATGCGCGGTACGTGCCGGGGCCGGGGCATGTGAAACTGAGCGTTACCGATGATTGCGTGCAGGTCAGCCCGCTCGGCCGCGACGCGCGCGAGACCCTCGGCGTGGACGTCGAAGTTGAGTGCGGCCACGAACGGCTGTCGTGGGTGCGAGACGCGAATCAACTCGTGCGGAGGCTCGACGACCGGCGCATCGTCGCGTTCGCTGATCAGCACCACGATTTCGTGTCGGTCTTGGGCCAGCAGTCCTCGCAAAAGGGCTCGTTGATAGATGCCGTGCCCGCTAGGGGAATCAGATATATGCGTGGCGAAGATGCCGAGTCTCAAATCGCTCGCCCCACCGCGATGATATTGAGCCCGAACCCGCGCCGATCGATCCACCGAGCCGCTATTCGTATCCGGCGTTCAACTCCAGGACGGGCCAGCACCGCCGCCACGGGTGGCGCGAGCCTGGCCAGGCGATCCGAGACGAATCCGACCTGACGAGCCAAATCCGCGCCGGTCGCGGGCGCGTCCGGGGAACTGTCGGTACGTAACACCTGGATCTGAAAACCGCCGCGCTGCAACAGCTGGCGCACAGTCCAGAGGTCCGGATACGTCACGCGTTCTCCCGGACGCCACTGGTCCCAGTGCGAACGCTGCGCGTAGCGAGACAGCGATCCGGCGTTCGGTGTGTCGATCACCACCTGTCCTCCCGCTTGGAGGTAGTGCTCGCGTGTCTGGCGAAGAGCGGCCACGGGATCGCCCGTAGTTTCAAGCGACCGGTCGAACACGACGACATCGAAGAGTGGGCTTTGCGCAGTTGCGCCGAGTTCGTCGACGCCGACGCCGCTCGCGGTCCAGCCCCGATGCGTCGCACTCCGGAGAAACGATGACGCGTCCGCGCCTACGTAGAGCAACCGCCCTCTGGCGACGCCGAGTTCGTCCAGCGCGTCGAGCTGCCGATGGGCGGCGGCGGAATGGACTGAGTCGATCGCTGTCGACAGATCGCCCGCGCCCTCGACGTAGGGCCGAAGAACGAGGCTGGCGTGACGGAGACCGCAGGCCCGGCACTGCAGAATCGTTGTAGCGCCGTCGGTCCGCGCGGTGCCGCGGCGATCGTGTGAGCCGCAGAGCGGACACGCGGCAACAGCTACACCCTGCGCGGCGATGCGCGCACGAATGGGGCGGCTGCGGTCGCCAAACACGTCCTCGGCCCAGTCGGACTCGCCCTGAGGTGACGGCGCGTCGACGCGGAGCTCAAACTCAGTCCAGCCGTCATGGGCCTTGGCGGCGGTGACCGAGTGGGTCGACTGCGCACCGTTTGCGCCGGCTGCGGCCAACAGCGAGCCCCCGTCGCTCAACACCCGAACGTGGCGTTGGTCGACCTCAAGCACTGGGCCCGGATCGATCGCACGCGTCGGCACGCCCCCCAGCCACTCAAGCCACTCGTCGCCCGACGCCCACCAGACCTTCACCGCGCCGGATGCGGTCCGAAGCTGTTCGGTCAACCAGGGCGCGACACGGTCGTCGTTTCGGGCATCGAAGATCACCGCCGCCGCAGGCTCGCGAGCCGCTTCACGAGCCAGGCGTGCGAGCGTCTCATCGTCGGGCGGCACCGACGACCCGAGCACGACCCATCCGTCGAACAATGGCGCGCCGCTTGGGGCCGGACGAGGCCAGCGACTGAAGGTAAGGTCGCCGCGGACCCACTGCCCGTCGTCAGCAGATGACACGACGACACGATCGGCGGTAATGGCCAACGCGGCGTGGACGATCGACTGGTAAAAGCGGGGTACCTCGCCGTGCGACGCAACCCAAACGACCTCCGTGCCCGTCGGCCGAGCCAGGCGGCACAGGCCGGCGAGAAGCGAGTCCCATACGACGATGTGGTCGACGTTGGCCTCGGCCAGTAACCCGTTGGTGACCCGGCGCCAACGCCACAACATGCGCGCGAACCAAAACGCCATCGACGGCAGCGAGTTGCGGACCACACCGACCCGCGAAGGCAGCGGTTCGAGCGGCGGCACGAGTTCGGGGCCGCCCACGCCGTTTACCTCGACGTCGTGACCGAGATCCTCGAGTTGGGCGACCAGCTCGTTCCGACTAATCCAGGGCCGCGGGCCGAGCGGTCCGACGAGCAACGTGCGCGGACGGGTGCCGCGGGGGCTCACGAGAAGGCCGACTTGATCCGTCCGAACAATCCCGACGACGGTTCATTCACGGTCTCGCCCCGCTCGTCGGCCAGTTTGCGCAACAGCGCCTCGGCGTCCGCGGACAGTTGCAGGGGTGTGTCCACCACGATGTGTACGTGCAGGTCGCCGCGGCCCCGGCCATTGGTGTGGGGCACTCCTCGACCCTTCAAGCGCGTGACGGCGCCGGTCTGGGTGCCGGCCTGGACGGAGACCTCTTCTGTGCCGTCGAGAGTGACCACGTCACATTGCGCGCCCAGCGCGGCCTGCGTCATTGGGACGTGCAACTCGGTGTGAATATCCACGCCGTCGCGCTCAAACCGATCATGGGGTCGCACCCGCGCGTGCAGATAGAGATCGCCCGCGGGCCCACCACGAGGCGCCGCGCCGCCGCGCCCCGTGCTGCGCAGGGTTTGGCCGTGGTCGATGCCCGCGGGCACGTTCACGAGTTCGATGCGTTCGTCGGTAATCCGTCCTTCACCGCGGCAGTCGTGGCATGGCGACTCGATGACGGTGCCGAGGCCGCGACACGCGTTGCACGGTCCGCTAGTGACCATCTGACCAAGGATGCTTTGACGAACACGGCGCACTTCACCCGACCCGCCGCAGGTCGTGCAACGCGTCGGAGCCGAGCCGTCGGCCGCGCCCGAGCCGTCACACGTCGCACACATGACCGGCAACCGCAGGCTGACTTCCTTCTCGGCGCCGAACACGGCTTCCTCGAAGGTGAGATCGAGCACCGCTTCGGCGTCGGACCCGCGCATTTGGCCACGAGGCGCACCACCCGAACTACCGAAGCCTGCTCCGAAGAACGTCTCGAAGATGTCGCCGATACCGCCGCCGAAGAAGTCGTTGGAGTTCGCACCGCCGGCGCCGCCCACGCCAGCCGCTCCGAACGTGTCGTATCGCTGCCGCTTCTCGGGGTCCGAGAGCGTCTCGTAAGCCTGGCTGACCTCTTTGAAGCGATCGTGCGCAGTGGCGTCGTCGGGGTTGGCGTCGGGGTGCAATTCGCGGGCCAAGCGCCGGTACGCGCTCTTAATCTCGTCGGCCGACGCGTCGCGCGTGACACCCAGCAGTTCGTAGTAGTCGCTCACGGCTCGCCCAGGTTCTCACCAAGACGACGTCCAACAGCAGTCACGGTGGCGAGCGCATGTGGGTAGTTCATACGGGTCGGCCCAAGCACGCCGACGGTGCCCGCAGTCAGGCCGCCGATCATGATCGGGGCGACGACGACCGCGCACTCGGCCAGCGGAGCCAGCCCGTGCTCGGTGCCGATCGCGACAGACTGCCCGCTACTGAGCACATCACGCAACAAACTCACCACGACGTACTGGTGCTCGAGCACGCCGAGCACCTGGCGAACGGTGTCGACCGCCTCGAAGGCCTCGGCCACGCGAGCGGTGCCGCCGACGAACACGTGGTCGCCACCGGACGGTGCGCGGCGCTCGAACGCGGCGCGCACCGCTTCGATAACAGTGTCTACCGACCTGTTCCCGGTGGCGGCGCGACCCGACATCTCGAGGGGACGACCGGCGAGGTGCTGTTCGAGCGCGTTGCCCGCCGCGGCGAGGTCGTCGGCGCCGGCACCGGAGGGCAGATCGAATGATGCCTTCTCGACCGCGTGGTTCGACAACACAATGATGGCCAAACCTTCGCGGGGCCCCATCTCGACGAGGTGCACCGAGCGAACTGCCGCGGCGTCGACGCCGGGCGACACCACAACCGCGGCGTAGTTCGTCAACGTGGCCAGCAGCTGGCTGGTTTCGGACAGCATTTGCTCGAGCGCGATGTGGGTGCGGTCAAAGAATTCGGTGATACGCAACTGTTCGGGTCGGCCCAAGTCGCTCGGTGACGTGAGGGCGTCGACGAAGAATCGGTAGCCCTTATCGGTCGGTACGCGGCCCGCGCTTGTGTGGGGGTGGCTCAGGTAGCCCTCACGCTCGAGGGCAGCCATGTCATTTCGGATGGTCGCACTCGACACCGAGACGCCTGCGCTTTGGCGGACGTGATCAGAACCGACCGGCTGTGCCGTATCGATGTATTCCTCCACTACAGCTCGGAGGACTGCGGCTTTCCGTTCGTCGAGCATCTGGCACTCGATGATACCGAGTGCCAGTCCGGCGCTCCGGTAGCGTCGAATCGGTGTCGACCGACAGGCGGGTGCTCGTTGGCGCGCTTGCCGGCGTTCTGGCGTTGGTGGCCATCGTGCTGGTACTCACGACCCAACAACACCCCAGCCGCCCGCTAACGAACCTCGATCCGCCCACGAGCGGCGTCGTCGCCACGTCCACATCGGCGCCGACACTTCAGCCCCCAATCACGAGCCCGACGCCGTCGAGCTCGACTTCAACGACCAAAAAGCCCGCGGCCCGAACGACGACCACGGTCCAACGCACGAGCTCGACCCAGTCCGTGGTCCCGACCTCGACGCCGCCGGTCATCGAACCGCCGACCACCGACGTTCCGACAACGACGACGCCGCCGAACGGCGCCACCAACGTCAGCTAGTAGCTAGAACCGACATTTGGCACTTGCTCCACTAGCCTTCTGCTAACCGTGGAACGCATCGCACCAGACTCAACCGCGCTCGATTACCTCCGCATTCTGTGGCGTCGCAAGTGGCTTATCGCCGCGGCGATGGTCGCCGCCGCCAGCGTGTCGCTGTTCATCAGCGCGCGGGCAACGCCGATTTACTCGTCGGCCAGCCGAGTGCTCATTGCATCCCAAGACACCACGGCGTTCGCAACGGGTGGCTTCATTTTCGCCGATCCGTCCCAGATCGAGACGCAGGTTCAAGTCGTCACCTCGCCCGCGATCTCGGCCGCCGTGGCCGAGAAACTCGGCAACGACGCGACCGCTGTCACCGGTGTATCGGCCGCAGGCATCGGCACCACCCGGGTTTTGCAAATCACGGTGAATGCGACGTCGCCCACCGTGGCCGCTACAGCCGCGACGCTCTACGCAACGACCTACGCAGAGCAGCGCCGCGCCGAGTCGATCGCTGCGAGTGTGGCGCTCAGCACGAAGCTGAGTGAAGCAACCGCCGCGGCCAAGCAGCGCGTGCAGTCCCTTGACGCGGATCTCGCTCGTGCCGTGGCAAACAAGACGCCGGTGTCCGAACAACAAAGCATCAAGTTGCAGCGCGACGCGGCCGAAACCTCCTACGTGTTGACCCAGCAAAAGGCCGACCAGGCCAACGTCGACGCATCGGTCGCCACCGGCGGCGTTCAGGTTCTCGTGAAGGGCGCCGTTCCCGCGGCCGCCATCAGCCCGAGGCCCAAGGAAAGCGCTGCGTTGGCGATCGCGCTCGGATTTCTGCTCGGCGTCGTAGCCGCGATCGGCCTCGACTTCCTCGACGACTCGGTGAAAACCGTGGAAGAGGTTGAACGCAACGTACGTCCGCTACCCGTGCTCGGCGCCATCCCCACCATCGCGGACTGGCGCAACCGCGACCAGGCCCGGTTGGTCACGATCGAAGACTCCAGTTCGAGCGTGGCCGAGGCATACCGATCGCTGAGAACCAGTGTGCAGTTCGCCGGCCTCCGAAGAGAGGCTCGCTGCCTGCAGATCTCGAGTCCGGTAGCCGCCGAAGGCAAAACCACCACGCTCGCCAACCTGGCCGTCACCCTGGCGCTGTCGGGCCGCCGGGTTACCGTCGTGGACTGCGACCTCCGACGACCGCGAGTGCACGAGTTCTTCGGCCTGTCGAACGAGGTGGGCTTCACGTCGGTGCTCCTGGGCGACCAGCCGCTGTCGCACGCGTTGCAGCGCGTAGTGCTGCCCGACGGCGCCAGCATGCAGTTGCTCGCGTCCGGCCCCCTGCCGCCCAATCCCGCCGAACTGCTCGGAACGACGCGGGTCGCAGAGTTGATTGCGGCGTTGAAGAGCGAAAGCGACTTCGTGTTGATCGACGCTCCGCCCGTGCTGCCGGTCACCGACGCAGTGGTGCTCGCCTCGCGGGTCGACGGCGTGATGCTCGTTGCTACCGCGAAGGTCACAGGACGCCGGCACCTCAACCAAGCGCTCCGGGCGTTCCAGGCCGCAGATTCGCCATTGCTCGGCGTCATCGTGAACGGGGCGCCGATCAGCGCGTCCTATGCCTACGACTACAGCTACAAGCCTCGGGCCGGCGATGGCGATGGGCGCGGCCGCAACAAGGGGAACGGTCAACGCCCGTTCCGCGATCGCGAAACGACCCGAACCTGAATCGATGACCGACGCCGCGGTCGTGATCCGGCCGCGCTGGCGAGGTGTGGTGCACGGCGCCGCCGGAGCCGTCGTTCCTCATCGCGTTCACCCCCTCGCCGTTGCGACGCCCTGGCGGGAAGGCGACCACGCCACGATCCTGCTGGCCATCGCAGCCACGTACACCGCGGTGACCGCACTTGGCGTGCACGGCCACCGACGGGGCCAGCTCTTGATAGGGATTTGGGTTGCGACCACGATCGGTGTCGCGATTCAGATGCTGTGGCTCGACGCGCCACGCGCCCTCAGCGCCGCCGTGTACGCGGCCAAGAAGCCGAACCCATCACCCGAGGTGTTCGGGTTCCACGACGTCTTCCACGCGTTGACCGGCGCGGGCGCCGCTGCCCACCTCGTCGCGGTGGCGCTGCTCGTGCAATCGCTTTAGGTTCGGCCCGATGCCGACCAAGACGATCGAAGCAAACGGCCTCAACCTCTCCGTTCTCGACGAGGGCGAGGGCACTGCGGTGTTGTTCCTCCACGGGTTTCCCGATCGCGGGTCGATGTGGCACAACCAGATCGATGCCGTCACCGCGGCGGGTTACCGGGCGATAGCGCCGGATCTGCGTGGCTTCGGCGACAGCGACGCCCCCGAAGGCGTCGACAAGTACGGCCTATTCGACCTGATGGGTGACGCGGTCGGCATCCTCGACGCGCTCGGCATCGACAAGGCCCACGTGGTCGGGCACGACTGGGGGGCCGCACTGGCGTGGATCACCGCCACATTCGCCAGCGCACGCGTCTTGTCGCTCACCGCGGTCTCTGTGGGCCACCCGTCGGCATTCGCGTCGGCGGGAGTCGCGCAGAAACAGAAGTCCTGGTACATGTTCGCCTTCCAGCACGTCGGTCTGGCCGAGGACATGGTGATGCGCGACAATTTCGCGTTCTTGCAGAACTGGGGCGAGGGCGGCGAAGAGCAGCAGTGGGCCGAGGACCTCAGCCGCCCCGACCGGATGACGTCCGCGCTGAACATTTACCGAGCCAACGTGCCTCCCGAGTCGCTGCTCGCCCCCGAGCGCATGGAACTGCCCCCGGTGCCGGTTCGCACCATGGGTGTGTGGAGCGACGGCGACGACGCCTTGACCGAAGCGCAGATGAAGAACTCGGCCGACTTCGTAGGCAACGACTTTCGCTTCGAACGGATTAGTGGCATCTCGCACTGGGTCCCTACCGCTGCGCCCGACCAACTCAACGCGCTGCTGCTCGACTTTCTCGCCTCTTGAACGCGCTCGACGCGTTCGGTCCGCGCTCATGGGCGCGTACCGACGTGATCAGCTCGGGCCGCCTGTCGATGTCGACGTATTTGTCGCGACGCAACGAGGTGTCGCTCGACGGCGCGTGGCGATTCACGCTCGTTCCCAAGCCCGAGTCGGTGTCGACGAACCACCTCGACGGAGACGCCGCCCAGTGGTCACTGATCGACGTGCCGGGCTGCTGGACGATGCAGGGCTTCGACCGCCCGATCTACACGAACGTGCAGATGCCGTTCCCGGGCCCGCCGCCAGCGGTGCCCCGTCACAACCCGACGGGTATCTACCGCCGCACCGTCGACATACCCGCGGACTGGGACGGCCAACGCATCGTGTTGCACATAGGCGCGGCCGAAACCGTGCTCTATGCCTTTATCGACGGCGCACCGGTAGGCATGGGCAAAGACTCTCGCCTCCCCCACGAGTTCGACATCACACCGTTTGTGACCGCGGGCGACGCGGTTGAACTCGCGTTGGTAGTAGTGCGCTGGTCCGACGCCACCTATCTCGAGGACCAGGACCATTGGCACCACGCCGGTCTTCACCGCTCGGTGTTTCTTTACGCAACTCCTCCCGTGCACATCGCCGATGTTCACGCAGTGGCCGACTACGACGCCGACGCGGGTGACGGGGAGCTCACCGCGCGCGTCGCGATCGGCGGCACGCCGCCGTCGCGGCGGGGTTGGCGAGTCCGCGTGGCCTTCGCCGGCCAGGAGGGCGACGGCGTGGCCCGGTTCGAACACGAAAGCTGGATCGTGAACTCGTTCGCGTTCGAAGGCCGGGGCGGAACCGTGTCGTTCGGTGTGCCCAGCGTGGCCCCGTGGACGGCGGAGACGCCGACGCTGTACCCGATGCGGGTCGAACTCGTCGACGACGCAGGAGCGGTGGTCGACGCCACGCAACTCGACATCGGGTTCCGGCGCGTCGAGGTGGTCGGTGCCGAACTGTTGGTCAATGGGCAGCCGGTCCTCATCAAGGGCGTGAACCGGCACGACTCCGACGCACGGCGCGGTAAGGCCGTCACCCGCGAAAACATCGAGCGCGACATCGTGCTGATGAAGCGGCACAACTTCAACGCGGTTCGTACTGCGCATTACCCGAACGATCCCTACCTCCTCGACGTGTGCGACCGCCTCGGCATGTACGTCGTGGACGAGGCGAACATCGAGTCGCACGCGTACCTGCGGTCGTTGACCAAGCAGCCCGAGTGGACCGCGCCAATTCTCGAGCGCGTCTCCCGCATGGCCCAGCGCGACAAGAACCATCCGAGCGTGATCATGTGGTCACTGGGCAACGAGAGTGGCGTGTCGGCCGCACACCACGCCGCGGCCGCGTGGTTGCGGGCCTGGGACGCCACTCGGCCCATTCACTACGAGAGCGGCATCAGCGAAGACCAGATGCGTGAGGGTGGTCAGCGATACGGCACGGACATCCTGGGCCGGGACCGGCCCGAGACCGACGTGATCGCGCCGATGTATCCCCCCGTGGAGGCGCTCGTGGCCTGGGCCACCGAAACGACGCCGGCCAAGCCGCTGATCATGTGCGAATACATCCACGCCATGGGCAACTCGTGCGGCGGCGTCGAGGAGTATTGGAACGCGATCCGCACCCATCACGGTCTGCAAGGCGGTTTCATGTGGGACTGGGCCGACCAGGCGCTCGTGCAAACAATGAAGGACGGAAGCGAGCGTCTCGCCTACGGCGGCGACTTCGGCGACGAGCCCAACGACGGCGCGTTCTGTATGAACGGACTGGTCGACACCCACCGCGTGCCGCACCCCTCGTTGCTGGAGCTGGCACACGCCATGCAGCCGGTGCAGTTCGAGTGGGCCGACGCCAACTCGTTCCGGGTGGCGAACGAGTTCGCCTTCACCAATCTGTCGTCACTTTTGCCCGTCTGGCAGGACGAAGTTGCGACCGGTTCGCTTGATCCGATCGACGTGGGGCCGGGCGAGTCCGCGGTCGTCACGGTGCCGGCAAGCGGCGACCTCATCACGTTGCGCTTCGTGACGACGAGCGACACGCCGTGGGCGCCCGCCGGTCATGTCATTGCGTGGGCACAGGTCGCGCGCAACCTTCCGTCGGACGCGCCGGGCGAGGTGGCCGCCCGCCATCTGGCCGCGTACGAACCGACGCTCGCACTCTGGGCCGCGCCGATCGACAACGAGACGTTCGGCGGCGGGCACGCGGCGCGCTGGGACCACCTCGGCTTACGCGACGGCGCCGGTGTCGCGCTGCTCACCGCTGTGACGGACGGCGTGGGTATAGCGCACACCGTCGACCTGCCCGAAGTACTGGCCGACCCGCCCCGCGTCGGTGTGCGCCTCCACGTCGGTCCGGGCGTCGCGACGGTCGAGTGGTTCGGCCGCGGTCCCCACGAGACCTACTCGGACCGGTGCGCCAGCGCCCGACTCGGCGTGTGGCGGGTGCCAGTCGACGCGTGGTCGGTCCCCTACGTCCATCCCCAACACAGCGGGAACCGCACCGGCGTGCGCTGGCTACGTCTGCTCGGCGCAAACGACAACGTGGTGCTCACCGTCGATCACATGGACGACCTGAACGTGAACGTGGCCCGCGTCACCGAAGAAGAACTCGACGCCGCGCAGCACCTCGAGGACCTGCCGGTCCGCGACGACTGCTATCTCTGGATCGACGCCGGCCGCCGCGGCGTCGGCAGCGGCGCCTGTGGTCCCGACACCGCCGAGGCCCACCGCATCAAACCCGGCACCTACACCTGGTCCTACCGCCTGCGCTAAATCGGCGCTAGGGCGCGCACCGCGGTCATGGTGTCAACGCCAAAGGGCAGCACCGCCAGCACCGGCGTCGTGACGCCGTTGTCGACGTAACGCTGGATCTTCGCGCGGCACTCGTCGGGTGAGCCGTGCACGATCAAATCGTCGACCACATGGTCGGGGATCGCTGCGGTCGCCGCTTTGCGGTCGCCGTCCTTCCAGTGCTTCCACATGCCGGCAAGGTCGTCGCCCCGGCCCAGCCACTCGTGGAACTTCGCGTAGACCTCGACGTTCAAATACGCAGCCACCGCGAACTTGCCCGCGGCGCGCACTGTGTCCTTGTCCTCGTTCGGGCACACGAAGATACGGGCGACGATCTCCTTGTCTGCACCCACTTCGGGCGCCACCTTCTTCACGTCGTCAGGTGACAGCCAGTTGATGATCGCGCCGTCAGCTTCGCGTCCGGCCATGCGCAACATTCCGGGCCGTAGGGCCGCGACGAGAATCGGAGGCGGTTCCGCCAGCCGCATCGCGAGCTTGAAGCCCCGCACAGTGAACGTGTCGAACTCCTCGTCGATCTTCTCCCCGGCCAGCGCCTTCTTGAGAAAGCGAACCATGTCGCGCGTCTTCTTGTAGGGCTCGTCGAAGGGCACGCCGTTCCACCGCTCGACGATGACGTCGGACGAGGTGCCGATCCCGAACGCGCAACGCCCCGGCGCCGCCTGGGCTAGCGACGCCGCACTCTGCGCCATGAGCGCGGGTGAACGCGTGTACGCGGGCAGGATCGCCGGGCCAACCCGCAGCCGCGGCTCCCAGGCTGCGGCGAGGATTAACGGTGTGAGGCCATCCGCCCCGTTTGACTCGCCCGACCACGCATCGGTGTATCCAAGGTCGGCGATCTCGTTGTACAGCGCCTTGTGCTCGCTCAGCGGCGCATCGAAGGGAACGGTGATGCCGTAGGGACTCATGTCACTTTTCTAATCGCAGCCCGCAGGCGAAGGCGGACGAAGTTGGGTGTTACACCCCGTCTGTAGAATGGTGTTGATGTCGTTTGTGTCGATGGTGCATGAACTTGACACCCTCGAAGTGCCCGTGGACGGGCCGGGGTTGACCGAGGCGTTGGCCTGTCATGACCGCTACTCGGCGAAGCTGACGCTGGCGGTGGGCGTGTTCGACGCGGCGGGTGAGTGGGCGCTTGATCGTGCGACGTCGGCGATGGCCTGGTTACGCACGCGTGGGATCGACGCCGCGTCCGCGCATCGTTTGGTGCAGTTGGTTCGAAGCTGCATCGTCTGCCGGTGTTGGCGGGCGCCTGGATCGCCGGTGACGTGTCGGGCGGCCAGGTCCGTGTTGTCGTGGAGCAGTTGATCGAACGGCACATGGCTTTGTTCGCCGAGCATGAGGAGGCGGCCGTGGCGGCGCTAGTCGGCCTGTCGGTCGATGACACGAAGCGGGCGATGTTGTCGTGGCGGCTCAAGGCCGACGCGTTAGACGACGGGCCCGAGCCGGGCATGCCGGAACCTTCGCTGCACCATTCGCCCACGCTGGGCAACACGTTCCACACTTCGGCCACCTTTGACGCCGAGGGCGGCTCGATCGTGGACGCGGCGCTGCGCGTCGCGGACTCCAACGACCTCGACGTAGCTGCGGTCACGCGGCGTGCTGATGCGCTGGTCGACTTTGCCGGTTCTTCTTGGATAACCAGCACACCAAGGCCGGCGGCCGGCACCGTCCACACCTGAACCTGGTCGTGAAAGCCGAAACGATCCGCACCCAGTATGTCGAGGCCGAGTTCGCCCCACCACGTTGTGCCGTGGGAGAAACAGGGCCCAACGTCGATCCACAACCTCGTATTGCTCTGTTCACGGCATCACCACCAGATCCATCTGCCGGGCTGGCGCGCCAATTGAAACCCGACGGCGAATTCGAAGTGATCGCCCCTGGGGCCACATCCACACCACCCGACCCCCCGGCCACACCCACCAACCCGTCTTACCAATCGATCAAGACCCCGAAGCCCTCGCCGAACGCATGAACGTCGTCGAAGAACACTTCGAAGCCCCACTCCTGCGCGACATCATCCAAAAACGCCTCCGGGCCCTCGTCGCGGCCTAGCGCCACATCCGGATCTTCACCGACTGACTGGCCGTGGCGAGCAGCGTGCCATCTTCGGCCCACAGATGAACGAGCCCGTGTGCGAATCCCTTAGCGATGGCGTGGATTCGGATGTCGAGCAGCACCCATTCGGTCGGTACGAGGTTCGCGACGCGGATGGTGTTGTCGAGGCTGTTGCCGCCTGCCATGCGGCCGGTGGATTGGGACACGCCGAAGGGTACGAAGTCGCCCAGCACCGCCAGCGCCGCTGGCGACATTTCGAGCAGTTCGGGCATGCGAGCCCACAACGCGGCGCGCCCGTCACCCGGCGTGCCGTCCATCTGACGCGGTGAGCGGCCCATGGCGACGCGCTCTTCGATACGAGACGAGATGGTGGCCGACGGATCGTTACGGAACTCGCGGCCTCGGCACTCGTCGGGCGCGGGCACGTTCGGCATCTCGGCCCATTGGCCCTCGATGTCGATCGGCCGGGCCCCGAGGGCGGCGTTTACCGTGATGATCTCTTGGCCGTTGTCGCTCATGACCACGCGGCCCTGGGTGATTTGGTTGCCCTCTACGGCAAGGTTCACGTCGATATCGAGCACGGCGGGTGGACGGGCGAAGCTCAGGTACTGCGCGGTGGCCCACACCATGGGCCGACCGCTCGCCTGCTCCAACGCGACGACGCCGGCCGCAAGGCCGGCGCCGCCGAATAGGAATCGCCCGCCCGTGCATATCCCCGTCGTAACGGGCAACCGAAATCGCTTGGGGTCCTCAGTCGGAACGAGTCCGAGGAAGGCCGCCGCGTCCATGCGCAGACATTACGGCTGGCCCTCCCCGACCTCGGTACTCGGCCTAGGCCTTGGCCCGGGCCGAGCGGTCGGCGACCAGGGGCCGGGTCGCCGTCTTGCGCGCCGACTTCGTTGGCGGCGCGGCCTGCACGACGGGCTGAACTGCGGCCGCATCGCTGTACTGGTAGTTGGTGATGAGGCTCACGGCGAGAACCGCCACGCCGACTGCGATGTACAGAGCAGTGAGGCCCGTGTCGCTGTCGTTGAAGCCGAGGGCGAAGGGTGCGACGAACAGCAGCGCGACGGCGAGGTAGTCACCGACGGAGTGCAGCGTGAAGGGCAGCACCTTTTTCACACCGAGCGGGTATTTGGTGAGCATGCTCACGGTGAGCACGACGACGCCCACCGTGACGCCAGTCGCAACGGCGAGGCCGGTGCCGCCGACCACGAGCGCGGCGACGACGAGCAAGGCGCCGACCGCGTAGTCAGCTATGGCGTGAAACCACGCGGGGAGGAAGCGAACGAGGGACATTTCAGGAATCTCCTGGGGGGCTAATTCGGAGCGGTTGTTCACAAGGTTCTGCGACACGAAAACCCCACCTGGATGGACTATTTCGAATGTCCATCCGACCGGGTTCCCGCTCCGTACGGCGGCCGCGGTTGACTGTTACACCCCTTGGGCATACTCAGTTCATGGCCGCACAACAGCTGACCCTCATAGACAGTCGGCCGCTGGATTGGCGGCTCGATCCCCGCACGATCGAGCGTGGCAAGGAGGGCGTGAAGAGCGCCCGCGCCGCCTTGAAAGAGAGCATTGCCCGGGCCGAAAAGCGCCGGGCCGAGCAGCACAAAAATCCGGCAGCCGCGTAGCTAACTTCCCCACCCATGAACTTGCTTGGGTGGATCGTTACGGGCCTGCTCGCTGCGGCCATCGCGGGGCGGCTCACCAACCGCCGCGGCGGAGGTTGCATTGCCAACATCGTGGTCGGAGTGATCGGTGCGCTCATCGGCGGTGCGCTCGATAACGCTGCTGGCGGTGAGGGCATCGGCGACTTTGGCTTGCGATCGATCCTGCTTGCCGCACTCGGCGCCACGATCTTCCTAGCGGTGCTGAACGCCATCGAGTCGGGCCGCCTCCGCCGTTAAGGTCGCCTTAGCCTGCCCGAGTCGGCGCGCCGACAGGTAAGTGCTCGTCGCGTCCGATCGTCATCGCTGCTTCTTTGGCTCCGCCACTGGCGCATACAACGCGTAGAGCAGGGTGAAGCGGTCGGCGTCAGCGTCAGCCCGATGGTGTTCACCACTGGAATACGACGCGAGCAGTTCGGCCAATTGTTTTTCGAACCCGGCGCGCTCGTCCTCCGTGAGCCATAGCTGCATCCGGCCCGCGACCGCCGCGGGGCCGCCACGGGCTTCGGCGGCGAGGGCCTCGCCCAACTCGGCGCTGACCACTCGAAACAGCGTGTCGGTGACGTCGCGTTTGACGTCGGCCGGTAGCGCCAACTCATCGGACACCGCGAAGTGGCGCGCTACCAGTCCGTAGGTCCGCTCGACGATGCCCGACACCAGACGGGTTTCGGTGACCCGGATGAGCCCGTGCTCTTCGAGCAGGTTCACGTGGTAGTAGAGGCGATTGGGCTTGATTCCCAGCGCTCGGGCCAGCACCTTGACCGTGGTCGGCTGGCCGCCGAGTTCCTCGATCAGGCGAAGGCGTAACGGATCCGACAGCAGCCGCAGAGTGGCCAGGTCGTCAATGACTTTGAAGTCGGGCAGGTTGGTTTCGCCGTCGGCCGCGGTATCCAAGACATCTGACATGCTCACGGAACATACAGTGTTCTAAATGTTTTGACAAGCAAATCTAGGTTGACAATTTGGCAGAAATCTTTTAAAAAACGTGATGTGACTGACGATCCTCGCCGGAAAATTCTTGAAGCTGTGGCCGCGGGCCGCATGGATCCGGGAGCCGCGGCCGACGCTCTGGCCGACCTCGACGCCGGCTTCGAACCCGACGAAGTGGCCGAACCGGTACCCGAGGCTCCGGCTCGGCCGAGGTCCACGATCGCAAGCGTCAAGGTCGACGGGAATTTCCGATCCATCGAGGTGATCGGCGACGACTCGGTGAACGAGGCCGTGGCCGACGGACCGCACCGTGTGCGCTGGGAAGGCGATGTGCTGGTAATCGACGGCGCCGCCGTGTTCGACGGCGACGACGACAGCGACGACGACGGCGACAGCCGTCCTGACTTCGGCGAATGGTTCCGCACCACCGGTCCCCGTCGCATCCACCGCGCCCGCATGGCCTACGTCGGCGGGGGCGACTTCAAGTCACGTCCGTTGCGGGTTCGGGTCAACCCCGACCTGCCCCTCGAAGCCCGTGTCGAGGCGGGCCCACTCACGATTCGCCGCATGCGGGGGCCGGTCAAGGCGCGCGTCGCCGCGGGGCCCCTCGTCATCGAGGGCTTCGAGTCCCCCATCGACGTGCGGGTGGCCGCAGGCAAAGTCAGCGCCCGCGGACGGGTCGACCACGGCGTCAGCACCATCGACTGCGACGCTGGGAAGGTGACGCTTCACCTCGAGCGCGGTTCGGACGCTCGGGTGAACGCCTCGGCCACGCTGGGCA
>JACCXE010000137.1 GCA_013697265.1 Actinomycetota bacterium
CGGCAGTGCGGGTCGCGTGGTCCCAGTCGTTGGTGCGGTCGGCCAACGCCGGGCCGAGCGCGAGCGGCAACGCGGCCCAGGCAACGCGCAGCAGCCACGGCAGCAACCGGGGGAGTGTGATCGCGACCCGCACCGCCCGAGGTTGGCACACCGTGCGCGTAGGTTTGCAGTCGTGCCGAAGTCACCGAAGGAGGCGGTCGACCGCGCCGCGGAGCTAACGGCGCTGATCGTCGCGGCCAATCATGCCTACCACGAGCTCGACGCGCCCGAGATCCCCGACGCCGACTACGACCTCGCTGTGCGCGAGCTCGCCCAACTCGAAGAGCAGTATCCCGAACTCAAGAGCGAATCGTCCCCAACCCAGACCATCGGTTTCGGCGCGTCCACGTTGTTCACGCCGGTGGTGCACAGCGTGCGGATGATGTCGCTCGACAATGCGATGAACCTCGACGAACTCGTCGCTTGGGGTAAGCGCATGGAGCGCTTCGTTAGCGACCCCATCACCTACGTGTGCGAGCCGAAGATCGACGGGCTCGCCATGTCGATTCGCTATGAAAACGGGCAGTTCGTACGAGCGGCGACACGGGGCGACGGCCGCGTCGGCGAAGACGTCACCGCCAATGTGGCCACGCTCGCCTCGGTCCCCAAGAAGCTCGGGGGCAAAGACGTTCCGGCCGTACTCGAGGTGCGGGGCGAGGTGTACATGCCCATCGTTTCGTTCACCGGGTTGAACGCCCGCCAGCAAGACGCAGGCCTCACCCTTTTTGCCAATCCCCGCAACGCGGCCGCGGGCTCGTTGCGCCAGAAAGACCCGTCGATCACGGCGAGCCGCAACTTGGCGTTCTTTTGCTACCAACTGGGCGAAGTGGCCGGTGGGCCGGGCTTCAAGACCCACCAAGAGACGCTGGCCTACCTGCGCGACCACGGCCTGCCCGTGAACGACGCGATCACCGCGGTCGACAGCCTCGACGCCGTGCACAAGTACTGCGAGCAGCGTCTCGAGAACCGTCACGCGCTCATGTATGAAATCGACGGCGTGGTGGTGAAGGTCGACAGCCTCACTCAGCGCGACGAGATGGGCTTTACCACCAAGGCGCCGCGGTGGGCGATCGCGTTCAAGTTCCCGCCCGAAGAACGCACCACGTTGTTGCGCGACATTCACGTGTCGATCGGCCGCACCGGCCAGGCCACGCCGTTCGCGATCCTCGACCCGGTTTTCGTGGGCGGATCGACGGTTTCGTTGGCGACGTTGCACAACCAAGACCAGGTAGCGGTCAAAGACGTGCGTCCTGGTGATCACGTGATCGTGCGCAAGGCGGGCGACGTGATTCCCGAAGTCGTGGGCCCGGTGTTGTCGATGCGGCCCAAGGGGTTGAAGAAATGGACGTTCCCCAAAGAGTGCACAACGTGCGGGCAACCACTCGTGCGCCGCGAGGGCGTGAGCGCCACATTCTGCGTGAACCCGGCCTGTCCGGCGCAGCAGTGGGCCGGCATTTGCCACTTCGTGTCGCGCGGCGCGATGGACATCGAGGGCCTAGGCGAGCGCACCGTGTCGTTGTTCTTGCAGCAAGGCTTATTGCAAGACGCAGGCGACGTGTTCTTCCTCGACTACAACAAGGTCCGCACTATCGAGGGCTTCGGCGACATCTCGGTAGAGAACCTGCGCGCTTCGGTAGCGGCCGCCCGCGACCGCCCGTTGGCCAACCTGTTGTTCGGCCTCGGCATCAAGCACGTCGGCGGCGCCGGCGCGGCCGCGTTGGCTAAGGGCCTCGGCTCGATGGACGCGATCGCCGCGGCCACCGTCGACCAGGTGGCCGAGTTAGACGGCGTCGGCATGGTGATCGCCGAGAGCATCGTCACCTGGTTCGCCGAGCCTTCGAATCAGGTGCTGATCGAGAAGCTGCGCCGGGCCGATGTGAACTTCGACGGCCCCGCCGCGCCCGACGCCCCGCAAACGTTGGCCGGCAAGTCGATCGTGGTCACGGGCACCCTCGAGGGCTTCACCCGCGAGTCTGCCGAAGAGGCGATCCTCGAGCGAGGCGGCAAGGCGCCGAGCAGTGTGTCGAAGAAGACGACTGCGGTGGTGGTAGGCGAAGGGCGGGGCGCGGCGAAATTCACCAAGGCCCAGGAGTTGGGCGTGCCCGTCCTCGACGAAGCCGGCTTCGTGCACCTGTTGAAAACCGGAGAGTTGCCGGGCTAACGACGGGTGCCGAGGCGAGTTGACGGGTAAGTCTTCGGACGTCATGGACTTGTCTTCCCCGGAACTCGTCGCTGGCCGCGCCGTCGCGGTGTTCGCGTTAGAGCGAATCATCCGCGACCGCACCGCGTTCTTCGTGTGGTCCGCCGCGGTGATCACCGCAGTGTTGATCGTGGGCACGATCGCGAGTGACGGCGTTGGCGCGTTGGTCGTCGGCGCGTTCGCACTGATCGCCGCTGCAGTGACGTTCACGCTGTTCGCGGTGCGGGCCGCCGTGCTGCGTGCGCTGCGTCTCATCGGCGGCGGACGGGACTACGTGCGGATGCGGCCGATTGTCGAGCGGCACATGAGCGAGGTTCAACGCGGCTGCGCCGCGATCCCGACCGACCGCATGGGCGTGGTGCGCCTGGCATGGATGGCGCGCCGGCCCGCTGCCTTGCAGCAGCACGTACGCGAAACGGCGACCGCGGTTGCCCGCACCATCCCCGAGGTCGTAGCCGATGTCAGGACAGAGCTAGCCCGCCCGGGAAATTAACGGCCGCCGTGGGGCGAGCGAAGCGAGGGGCCCCACGTCAAAAGATTCGGGCCGAACTACTTGCCCCTTCCTCGCGGATGAGATCGCTGTTGAACAGAGAACGCAAGTAGTTCGGCCCGCAATCTTTTGGGAGGAGGCGGGGCCTGCGGGGTGCCCGCCCGGGAAATTAATGAACCTGCCAGCACCACTTGTACGAGTCGGCGCCCGCTTCCCGCGTTGAGTTCACGCTCCAGAACACGACCGTGGCGCAGCGCTCGCCGGCGTCGAGTCTGCCTGTCTCGGTGCCCTTGCCCGGTGTAAAGGCGACGGTGTTCAGCCCCTCGCTGCGGTCGATCTGATCGTCGGGGATCTCGGTGCCGTCGACAATCAGCACACCCGTGTAGTCGTTGGCCAACTGAGCGAAAATCCGGTCTTGGCGCAGGGCCAGCTCGTCGGGCGCCGGTTGTACCGACGTGATCCGCGGGTCGGGCACCTCGGTTGGTTCAGGGTCGGCCGCGGAGGTGACCCCCACATAGAGGATCGCGGCGGCGATGGCCAGCAGCACGGAAACACCAATGCGATACGGGGTAATGAACCGCTTCTTACCGGCGGGCAGTGCCTGCGTTGTCATCGTGGCTTCCACTCTACGGGCGGGAACGCCGAAACCGCGCGTCCGAGCAGCACCATCGTGACCGGCCCGAACGCACCGGTGACGACGCGAGCGACGCCCGGGCCGTGCGCGGTTATCGCAGCGACGACGCCGCTGAACTCGAAGAGCCAAACCGCGAGGAGGACCCGGGCCGGCGGCGAAGGGCGAAGTAGCAAAACGGCAGTTTGGCGACCAGGAACCGATCCGCAGCGGTGCTCCCGACCACGCGCCGGCGGCGGTGAGGATCGCGAATCGGCTCTATGGCACGAGTTTCGCCGTTTCCCTGGGTACCCTCGTGTATGGCCGGTGGACGGATTGCCGACCAAGTTGGCCGCGTCCTAGGTGGTCGCTACCGCCTCGTTGCCCCGATCGGCACCGGGGGGTCCGCGCACGTCTACGTGGCCGACGACACCACGCTGCGCCGCCGGGTGGCGGTCAAGGTGCTGCAACCGGCGCTCGCACTCGACCAGGCGTTCCTCAAGCGGTTCCGAGCCGAGTCCCAGGCTGCGGCGGCGCTGAACCACCCCAACATCATGCGGGTCTTCGACTGGGGCGAGGACGCCGAAGGGCCGTTCCTCGTGATGGAGTTCCTCGAGGGCGGCAGCCTGCGCGACATGCTCGACTCGGGTCGACGGCTGACCGTGTCGCAGGCGGTACTCGTTGGCCTTGAGGCCGCCCGCGCCCTCGACTACGCCCACCGGCGGGGCCTGGTGCACCGCGACATCAAGCCGGCCAACATCTGCTTCGACGACGAAGGGCGTTCGGCGATTGCCGACTTCGGCCTGGCCCGCGCCCTGGCCGAGGCGGCCTGGACCGAGCCCGACGGCGTGCTGCTCGGTACGGCGCGTTACGCGGCGCCCGAAGCCGCGCAAGGCCGCAACGTGGACGGCAAGGCCGACGTGTACGCGCTGGGCTGGGTGCTGCTCGAAGCCGTCACCGGCGACGCGCCGCCCGTCGCCGACACCACCGTGGCCACGCTCATGGCCCGGGCCAACCAGCCGATCGTGGCGCCCTTCGGCGT
>JACCXE010000150.1 GCA_013697265.1 Actinomycetota bacterium
GCCCGCCATCTGCGCCCGTTCAAGAGCGCCGCCGAGCGCGAGGCGGGGCTGTTCGAACAGATCGTGCTGCCGTTGCTCAAGCAGCGCAACCCCGCGGCGCGCAAGCAGGCGGCAGACACGCTGGCCCAACTCGGTGATCTCGGCGAGGCACTGCGCAGCGCCCTCGTGCGACAAGCCGTACGCAACATCACCGGGTAGCACCACCCGAGCGGCGTTGCGGCTTACGGCGTTGAGTGGCTCGCTACGCTCGGGACATGTCCAAGGTGCGGATCTCGGGCGTGCGGCTGGAGATGCCGGCCAACGTGCCGGTCATGTTCTTGACCGAAACAGAGGGTGCGGGTCGAACGCTGCCGATCTACATCGGCGACACCGAAGCCGGCGCCATCATCGCGGCGATCGAGGGCCGGGTGCCCGGGCGACCGCTCACCCACGACTTGTTTCGCGACACGCTTGTCGCGATGGGCGCCACGCTCCAGCGGGTGGCGATCGTGGCCCTGCGCGATCAGACGTACTTCGCCGAACTGCACGTCGTGGTGCGGAGCGAGACCGTCGTGGTATCAGCTCGTCCCTCCGATGCCGTAGCCCTGGCGGTGCGGGCCCAGTGCGAGATCGAAATCGACAGCGACCTACTCGACCAGCTTGAGGCCGAAGGCACCACCGTGGAGTGGAACGACGAGGTCGACGACGACGAGGACGACGAAACGCCAGAGGAGATCGTCGACGAGTTCCGCGAGTTCCTCGAGGGCCTCAACCCGGAGGATTTTGCCTAGGGGAAGCACAGTCATTGACGTAACCTCACCGTGGTCGTACGTTGAGAACCACACCGGCGTAGTTACGTCGATGACGCTCAAGGAGTAGTTCTGATGGCGACTTCCCCCGCGCCCGAACAAATGGGTTTCCGCGGACCCCAGGTCTGCAAGCTCGTGGGCATTACCTATCGCCAGTTGGACTACTGGGCCCGCACCGATCTGCTGCGTCCGTCGCTGGCCGACGCCGCCGGCAGTGGCACCCAGCGCCTCTACTCGTACCACGACGTATTGAGCCTGAAGGTGATCAAGACCTTCCTCGACGCCGGCCTCGCCCTCCCCGCGGCCCGCCGCGCGATCGACTGCCTGCGCCAAGCGGGCGACGACCTGGCCTCGGCCAACATTGTGCTCAGCGACGCATCGTCGGTATTGACCAGCACCAACGACGAGCTATTCGACCTCGTCAAGGGCGGTCAAGGTGTGCTCAACATCTTCCCGATGGCAGGCGTGGTCGACGAGCTAGACGCGGCGATCGTGAGCCTGGGCGAGAAAGACGCGCCGGTGCGCGTGGCCGCCAACCTGTAGTCCCAGGCTTCACACCCGCGCCGCCTAAAGTCGGCGCGTAATGGGAGCCGAACTACGTCACGCTGCGCTTGAAGACGCGCACGCCGGTTTGGGCGCCAAGCTCGTCGAATTCGGCGGCTGGCTCATGCCCCTCAGCTATCCAAGCGGCACCCTGCACGAACACCGGGCGTGTCGCACCGGCGCTGTGGTGTTCGACGTCAGCCACCTCGGCACCGTGCGGGTTGAAGGCCCAGGTGCGCTCGATCAGCTACAAACCGCGCTGACCAACGACCTGCGCAAAGTCGCGCCCGGTCGGGCCCAGTACACGCATCTGCTTGACGACGAAGGCTGGGTGCTCGACGACATCATCGTGTGGTGGCTCGACGACGAGACCTTTGACGTGATGCCGAACGCGTCGAACACCGACCGGGTAGTAGCAGCGCTCGGGGGTGCCGACACCACTGCGACTCGCTGCATCCTCGCGGTGCAAGGCCCCGAGGCGCGCGAGCGGGTGGCGAAGTTCTCCGAGGCGGCCGCCACAGTCGAGCGGTTCACCGTGCAGCGAGTCGACGTGCTCGGCACGCCCTGCGTTGTGGCGGGCACCGGCTACACCGGCGAAGACGGCATCGAGATCGCGGTGCCGGTCGAGGGTGCCCACGCAATTTGGGAGGCGTTACTTCAGACGGGCGTGGAACCCGCGGGCCTCGGCGCACGCGACACGTTGCGGCTCGAGGCGGGCCTGCCTTTGCACGGCCACGAATTGGGCGCCGGTATCACGCCGCTGCAGGCGCGTCTCGGCTGGGTCGTCGGATGGGATAAGCCCGACTTCAGGGGCAAGGCAGCGCTGATGGCCGAGAAGGACCGGGGCGTCACCCGCCTGTTGCGAGGAATGATCGTCGACGGGCGTCAACCGGCGCGGGAAGGTTCGTCGATACACGCCGACGGCCACCAGGTCGGCGTCGTCACCAGCGGCAACTTCTCGCCCACCCTCGGCACCGCGATCGCGCTGGGTCTCATCTCGCCCACGGTCGCGATCGGCGACGCCATCCATTTCGACGTGCGAGGCAAGACCCTCGAGGGTTACGTCGCCGACCTCCCCTTCGTGGAGAAGCGGCTCTAGGTGGCTCACTACCTGCCGCACACCGACGCCGAGATCGCGTCGATGCTCGAGTTCACTGGCCTGTCCTCGCTCGACGACTTGTTCGAGTGCGTTCCCGCCGCGCTGCGCCTGGCCGGCGGCCTCGACATCCCCGACGGCCTCAGCGAATTCGACACCGCGGCCGAGATGGAGCGCTTGGCCAACGCGAACACCGGCGCCGACCTGATCTGTTTCGCGGGCGGCGGGTCCTACGACCACGACGTGCCGTCGGCGGTGCGCCGCCTCGCCGGGCGCACTGAATTCGTCACCGCGTACACGCCGTACCAACCCGAGGTCGCCCAAGGGGTGCTGCAGGCGCTGTTCGAATACCAAACGATGATCGCCCGCCTCAGCGGACTCGAGATCGCGAACGCGTCCTTGTACGACGGTGCAACCGCGACCGTCGAAGCCGTGAACCTCGCGGTCGCGGCCACGGGTCGCCAGGGCGTGTGGCTGAGCGACGGCCTCCTGCGCGAATGGGCCGATGTCGTGCGCAC
>JACCXE010000153.1 GCA_013697265.1 Actinomycetota bacterium
ACGCCATGCTCGAGGTCGACCCCATGTCGCGCGTTGCGTGCGAAACGCTGCTCACCACGGGTTTGGTCGTTGTGGCCGGCGAGATCACCACGAAGGCCGTGGTCGACATCCCCGCGCTCGTGCGCAAGACCGTCAACGGCATCGGCTACGACGATGCGCTCAAGGGTTTCGACGGCAACACATGCGGTGTCCTCGTTTCGCTAGACCGGCAGTCGCCCGACATCGCGCAGGGCGTCGATACATCGCTTGAAGTCCAAACCGGCACCAGTGGCGAGGACATCCTTTCGGCGCAGGGCGCGGGCGACCAGGGAATGATGTTCGGCTACGCGTGCGACGAGACCGACGACCTGATGCCGCTGCCGATCTGGTGGGCCCATCGCTTGGCCGAGCGCTTGAGCGCGGTCCGCAAGGACAACACGCTGCCGTATCTGCGTCCCGACGGTAAGACGCAGGTCACCGTTCGCTACGAGGACTTCACGCCCGTGGAGATCCTCACCGTGCTGATCTCGACGCAGCACTCGGCCGAAGTCGAGCGGGACCAGATCCAGGCCGACCTCGAGCACCATGTGATCGCCCCGATGGTCCCGGCCAACTTCAAGGGCGCCACGCCGTCCATCCTCGTTAACCCAACGGGCAAGTTCGTGCTCGGGGGTCCGCACGCCGACACCGGCCTCACCGGCCGCAAGATCATCGTCGACACCTATGGCGGCGCGGCCCGTCACGGTGGTGGCGCGTTCTCGGGGAAAGATCCGTCGAAGGTCGACCGGTCCGCCGCCTACGCGGCGCGCTGGGTGGCCAAGCACGTCGTCGCGGCCGGCGCGGCGAAGCGCTGCGAGGTGCAGGTCGCATACGCCATCGGCCGGGCTGAGCCCGTTTCGCTTCTCGTCGAGACGTTCGGTACCGCGACTGTCGACCCCGACAAGATCGACCGGGCCGTGCGCGACCTGTTCGACCTACGCCCGGCCGCGATCCTGCAAGATCTCGACCTGCGCCGTCCCGTATATCAGGCCACCGCGGCCTACGGTCACTTTGGCCGCAGCGGCGACGGCTTCACGTGGGAGAAGACCCCCCGCAAAGCCGACCTCGCGTCCGCTCTGGGGCTGTAATTCTCCCGGGCGGGCACCCCGCAGGCCCGCCCTCCTCCGCAACGTGGGGCCCCTCGCTTCGCTCGCCCCACGGCGGCCGTAGGTTCGGCGGGAGCCTGTCGTGACCGCTCGAGTTGTTCAAGTTCTGCCGGATGTTTCGGCGATTGACCGCGTCTTTGACTACGAGGTAATCGAGCGCGACGACCCGCGCGTGCGCATCGGCTCGATCGTGCGCATCGACCTGCACGGTCGGCGGGTGCGGGGCTGGGTCGTCGCCGAGGGCGCGGGCGCGGCCGGCGATGTGGTCCTCAAGGCCATCGCCAAGGTCAGCCCCGGCCACGTTCCGGCCGACCTCGTCGACTTGTCGAGTTGGGCGGCGTGGCGCTGGGCGGGTAAGCGCCGATCTTTCCTCGCCACGGCCTCCCAACCTCAACCCGTAGTCACCTTTGGGCGCGGAGCGCCCAAAAGTGACGACCAATTGCGTGAATCGACGCCGGAGTGGGCCCGCGCCGCGTTCGAGTCGCCGCAGTCGGTCGTGCGGCTTGGGCCTGCGATCGATCCGTGGCCGATCGTCGTTGCCGCGGCTGAGCGGGGGCCGGCGCTCGTGCTGGTGCCGTCGCTGGCCCGGGTTGACCTGATGCACCGCCGACTCCGCGAAGCGGGCATCAGAGGTGTGACCGTCGGCGCCCGCGCCGGGGCGTGGGTTGCGTGCGACGGGCTGGCCTCGGTCGTGGTGGTCGACGCTCACGACGAGGTGTACACCGAAGAACGGGCGCCGACCTGGAACGCATGGCGCGTTGTGGCCGCGCGCGCCGCGCGCGCCGGTGTGGCGTGCGCACTCACCAGCTCCACGCCCACCGTCGAACAACTCGACTGGGGCACGCTGGTGGAAACCGACCGCAACACCGAGCGTCGAGGGTGGGCCCGGATCGAGATTCTCGATCGCCGCGGCGACGACCCCCGCACGGGTCTGTGGTCGTCGCGCGCGGTGGACGCGATCCGCTCGGCCGGGCGCACGCTGTGCATCCTCAATCGCACGGGGCGGGCCAAGCTGGCGGCCTGCGCTAAATGCTCCACGATCGCAACGTGCGAGAAGTGCGCGGGCGCCGTGCACCAAGTCGAGGCGGCAGAGCTGATCTGCGGGCGGTGCGGCACCACCCGTCCCACGTTGTGCCTTGTGTGCGGCGGCACCAAGTTGAAGCTGCTGCGTGTCGGCACCGCCCGCGCGGCCGAGGAGCTCAGCGCGCTGATCGGTGCGCCTGTCGCGGAGGTCACCGGCGCGTCGGCCGCCGTGCCCGACACGAAAGCGATTGTCGGCACCGAGGCCCTGCTGCACCGGGTGGGCCGGGCCGATCTCGTGGTCTTCGTCGATCTCGACTCCGAACTTTCGGCGCCGAGATACCAAGCAAACGAAGAGGCGTTGGCGCTCCTGGCCCGGGCGTCGCGCGTCGTGCGCGGCCGCTTCGGCGACGGTCGCCTGCTGGTGCAGACTCGCCAGCCCGACCACCCCGTCCTGCTGGCCGCGGCGGCGAACGATCCGGCCCGCCTGACCGACACCGACCGGCAGATGCGCCAAGACCTCGCGCTGCCGCCCTTTGCCGCTCTGGCCCAAGTGTCAGGCGTTGCCGCACCGGTGTTCGTCGACGGGTTGCGAGGCCAACTCGGGGTCGAGGTAACTGGACCTGACAACCACGAGGCATTCCTCGTGCGCGCCCCCAACCACCAGACCCTGTGCGACGCGCTGGCCCGAGTCGAACGGCCTATCGGACGCCTGCGGGTATCGGTCGATCCGGTGCGGGCGTGACCGGCCAGTATCCTGCCCCGATGGCCGCGTACTCGATCCGCCTCTACGGCGACCCCGTGCTCAAGCAGCGCGCCGCGGCTATCGACAACATTGACGGCAACATCAAGGCCCTCGCCGACGCCATGCTCGACTCGATGTACGAGGTGCACGGCCTCGGTCTGGCCGCGCCCCAGGTCGGCGTGCAGAAGCGCCTGTTCGTCTACGACCTCTACGACGACACCGGGCCCAAGACGATCATCAACCCGACGATCAGCGAAGCCCAGGGAGAGTGGACCTTCGACGAGGGCTGCCTGTCCATCCCCGGTTTGTACTTCCCTATTACGCGGGCCAAGGAAGTGCTGCTCACGGGCTACGACCTCGACGGTAACGAGATCGCGATCGAAGCCGACGAGATTCTGGCCCGAGCCTTCCAGCACGAGCTCGACCACCTCGACGGCACGCTCCTGCTCGAACACCTCGACGCCGACCAGCGCAAAGCCGCGCTGCGCGAGCTACGCCAGCGCTCGGCGGTTTAAGCAACCCCGCGGTTCGCCGCACCCTCTATGCGCCTCGTCTTCCTCGGATCGCCTGAAGCTGCCGTGCCTTCGCTTGAGGCACTGGTCGTGGCCGGTCATGAAGTCGAGTTGGTTGTCACCCAGCCCGACCGGCGGCGGGGCCGGGGGAGCGGGCTCATACCGACACCGGTAAAAGCCGCCGCGCTCCACCATGGGCTGGCCGTCACCGATCGCGTCGATGATGTCCTCGGTATAGACGCCGAGCTCGGCGTGGTGGTCGCCTACGGCAAGATCATCAAACCTCACGTGCTCGATGTGTTGCCGATGGTGAACGTACATTTTTCGTTGCTGCCGCGCTGGCGCGGCGCGGCACCGGTGGAACGGGCGATCCTTGCCGGTGACGCCACGACCGGCGTCTGCCTCATGCGGGTCGATGTCGGCCTCGACACCGGCGACGTCTTCGCGCGCCACGAGATCGCGATCGATGACGAGATCAACGTAACGGACTTAACCGCGCGCCTAGCTGACGTCGGAGCGGGCCTGCTCGTGGCCCGTTTGCGCGACGGGCTCGGTGACGGCGAGCCCCAGAATGGCGAGCCCATCTACGCGGCCAAGGTCGACCCAGCCGAACTGCAACTCGACCTGACGAGACCGGCGGAGGATCTTGTGCGCGTGGTGCGCCTCGGCCGGGCGTGGACGACAGCCAACGGCAAGCGGCTCATCATCTGGCGCGCTCGCGCCGTCGAGGGCCAGTTCGAACCAATCGAGGTGCAACCCGACGGCAAGGGGCGGATGAGCGCGCGGGACTGGGTGCGCGGCGTCGGCCCCGTCGAACTCGGCACGTGAACAACGACGACCTCGGCGCGCGAGCGCTGGCCCGCGACGCGCTGACCCGCATCGAGACCGACGACGCATACGCCAACCTCGTTGTCCCGCCCATGCTCGACCGGTCCAAGCTGAGCGGGCGCGACAAGCGCTTCGTCACCGAACTGGTCTACGGCAGCACGCGCATGCGACGCGCCATCGACGCCGCGCTGGCTCCGCACCTTCAGCGTGAAATCGAACCCGAGGTCCGTACGGTGCTGCGTCTCGGCACCTATCAGCTTTTGTTCGCTCACGTCGCCGCCCACGCGGCAGTGAGCACCACGGTGTCGCTGGCGCCGAAGCGAGCCCAGGGTTTCGTCAACGCAGTCATGCGCCGGGTTTCCGAGGCCGGGCCGCCCGACGGTGTCGACGACGCGACGCGGCTTTCTTATCCCGACTGGATCGTGCAGCAGCTGCGGGATGACTTGGGCGAAGTCGACGCGCTCGCCGCGCTCGACGTAATGAACCAGCCGTCGCGGCCCCACGTGCGCGACGACGGCTACATCCAAGACCCGGCGTCGGGTTGGGTCGCGGGCCTCGTCGACGCCGAGCCCGGGCACCGCATCGCCGACCTTTGCGCGGCGCCCGGCGGAAAGGCCACAGCGCTGGGTCACCTGGTGGGCCACGGCCTCGTCGTGGCCGCGGACATGCGACCCGGTCGTGTCCAACTGGTGATCGACAACGCGCGGTCCACGGGTACCGGGTCGGCGGTGCGGCCGATAGTGGCCGACGGCAGGACGCCGCCTCTGCGGCCCGCCGCGTTCGACCGTGTGCTCGTCGACGCGCCGTGCTCGGGCCTGGGTGTGTTGCACCGTCGCCCCGACGCTCGCTGGCGCGTCACGCCCGACGATGTCACCGAGTTGGCCGTCGACGCGCGGCTGCTGTTGCAAGC
>JACCXE010000166.1 GCA_013697265.1 Actinomycetota bacterium
TCGTTCACTTCGAACAGGTCGAAGTCGTCGATGGTCATGCCAGTCTTGGCCAACAACTTGTATGTGGCGTCGATCGGGCCGGTGAGCATCATGACCGGGTCGACGCCGACAAGACACTGGGCGACGACGCGGGCGCGGGGCGTGAGGCCGAGTTCCTTCGCCTTCGACGCGGTCGTGAGCAACAGCGCGGCGGCGCCGTCGGAGATCTGCGACGACGTACCGGCCGTGTGAACGCCGTTTTCGCGGGCGACGGGCTTGAGCGTGGCGAGCTTTTCGAGGCTCGTCTCGCGCAGCCCTTCGTCTTTGGCGACCACCTGGGTCTCGCCGGTGGCCTTGCCTTCGGCGTCGAAGATCGGTGCGGTGATCGCCACGACCTCGCGGTCGAAGCGGCCCTCGTTCCAGGCCTGGATGGCGAGGGTCTGCGAACGCAGCCCGAACTCGTCGGTGTCTTGGCGCGTAATGCCCCACTTATCGGCGATGCGCTCGGCGCCTTCGAACTGCGACGCAGTTTCGAAGGGATACGAGGCCGACATCGGGAAACCGGGCCCGGCCTTCACCGCCGCACCGAGACCGACGCGGCTCATGGACTCGACGCCGCACGACATCACTACGTCGGCCGCGCCGCTGGCCAGAAGGCCAGCTGCGAGGTTGGTCGCCTGCTGCGATGAGCCGCACTGCGCGTCGACGGTGGTCGCGGCAGTGGTGATCGGCATGCCGGCGGTAAGCCAGGCGCCGCGGGCGATGTTGAACGTCTGCTCGCCGACCTGGCTGACGCAACCACCGACGATCTGATCGACAAGCGCGGGGTCGAGACCGCTGCGCTTCATCAGCTCGGTCTGCACCGCGGCGAGCAGGTCTACGGGATGCACAGTCGAAAGACCGCCCGCCCGCCGACCAAGCGGCGAACGGACGGCTTCGACGATGACTACGTCATCGGACATGTTTGACGTCAGTCCGAGGTGACTTCGAGGATCTTCTTCTGCAGCGCTTCGGCCGCAGCGGGATCGGGGTTGGCCGCGCCCTGCATGGCCATGAGCTTGGTCATGTCGCCTTCGACCTTGATCTTGCCGCTCATGAACGCCTGCATCGCGGCCTGCTGGTTGCCGTTGATGAACATGTCCTTGGCCACGTCATACGGCAGGGTCAGCTTGGTCGGCGCGCCCTCGAGCAGGCCGGTGTTGAACTGGCCGCCGGCGACGTGGAGTTCCTTGTCGCCCTCGGGCCCACCGGTTACGACCATGTTGATCTCCGCGGTCGGCGGCATCATGCCCCCGCCGCCAGATTCTTCGGCGATCCGCTTGACGTCTTCGAGCCAGGCGTCGGACAGGAACGGGTTGGGCATGGGTCCCCCTTTTGAGAACGGTTGAAGCGGGGACCATACCCTACGGCATGGTGTGGCGCGCCCGGCCCCATGATGCACGCCGTACACCCCTAGGATGCGCCCGAAGATGACTTTCGGAGGGGCCAAATTAGGGAGGTGGCGGCTCGGGCGCGCAAAGCGGGCCCGTCGCATAGGCGCGTTCGCCGCGCTCCTCGCCGTGGCCGCCGTATTTCAGTTGGGCCTGGCCAACGCCGAAACCGTCGAAGCTCCTGCCGTAGTCAGCCGCGAGGCCTACTTCACCTACCCGATCACGCAGACGACTCCGCCGGTCCTGCGCAACGGCTTCCCGCCGGCAACGGCGTGCCTCGTCGCTGGCATCGTGGGCGTGCCCCAACTATGTGGCACGGAAGTCCAGCAGGTCGCGGCTCTCGCGGGACTGACCGACGGCCTGCCGCTACCCATCACACCCGACGGCGACCTAGCCCAGCCCGTCGCGCTGCCGGGCACAACGCCGGTAGGCATGTCCGGCGGCCAGCCCCGCTACGTGTCGCTCGCCGCCTTGAACCTGCCCGCGCTTGCCTCGGGTCAGCGCTACGGCAAGTTCGAACTCGTGCTGTACCAAGACGGCGTGAATTTCGCCATCGAGTCGCCGGCACTACGCGACGTGGTGCTGCAGCTGGTCGGTCAGGTCGGTGAGCAGGACCCGGCGAAGATCAGCGACGCGATCACGCGCGCAATTACCGGTGAGGTGCCGCTGACCACCGAGTCGATCACCGGCATCGAAGCCTGCGCGGTGATCCAGCCCTGGAACGCGGGCCGCGGCCAGGCCGCGTCGCTCGACGGCTCGCGGCTGCCCGACGTGAATTGCCTTATCGGCACGACGGGCGCCTTCGACAAGGCGGCCAAAGCGTGGGTGTTCGACCTGACTTTCGCCGCCCAAGCCTGGACCGAGGGCGTGGACGGCCAGGTGCTCGACAACCAAGGGATCATGCTGCGTCCGCTCGGCGCTCCCAACCTCGCCTACGGCGACCCCGACTTCTCCACCAACTGGGTCGTTTCGCTGGCCGACAGCACCAGCAGCAACGCGAACCTGCGTCCGCTGATCCGATACACGACGGTCACCGACGACACCGGCGCGGTTATCGACCCAGGCGGGTTGGTCGACCTCCCCGCCTCGCCGACAGACGACACGCCGCTCGACTTCGGCGACGCGGTGGACGGCGTGAACGCGCCTTCGACGGGTGGCAGCGACCTCGGTGACCCGCTGGCCGTGCCCCCGGCCCGCACCGCGTCGCGGGCCCGAACCAGCCACGGTTCGACGCCGGGCTGGCTGTGGCTGGTCCTGCCCCTCGCGCTCCTCGTCGCCTTCGCCTTCGACGAGGCACTCGGCGCCACGCCCGCAGCCATGCGCCGCCGGCCCGGCGCGCTCACCAAGCTCGAAGCCGCGCGCGCCCAGGCCTCGGCCACGTCGCCTCAACCAGGAGCCCAGTAGTGAAAACCATGCAACGACGTCTGGTGCCCTTCATCGTCGCCATATCGATGCTCTCGGTGATGGCCGCTTGCGGCCAGAAGCCGGGCGTCCACGTCGCCGCCAGCGGCTCGTCAACCGGTTCGGACAGTGGCGCCGTTTCAGATGGCGCAGTCGAGCCGGGCGACGTCACCGACCCCGGCGCTGCCATCGGCGACTCTGGAGCTGCGACGGGAAGCGGTGCCGGTACCGGCGCCGGTGGTTCCAGCGGCGGTAAAACTGGCGTCACCGCCGCTCCCGGCGGCAGCCCTGGCGCAGCGGCGCTCACCCTCACCGGCAAAGACCGCACGGGCGTGTCGGCCACTGCGATCAATCTTTCGGTGCACGCTCCTGTCACCGGCGCCGCGCCGCTTCCCGCCGAGTCCTTCGAGAAGTCCAACGACCTTTACTGGCGCAGCATCATCGACAAGGGCGAGAAGGTCCTCGGCCGCAGCAAGGTGAACGTGGCCTTCAAGGACGACAAGTACACGCCGAACACCGCGATCCAGGCCTGCCGCGAGCTGGCGTCGTCGAGCTTCCTGCTCGTCGGCGCAGGTGGCACCGATCAGATCCAGGCATGCGCCCAGTTCGCCGAGAAGTCCAAGGTCCCCTACCTATCGCCCGGCGTGACCGAGGTCGGGCTCACGGGCCTCAAGAACTACTTCGCCACCGCCATGACGTATCCAGCCCAGACCAACTTGCTGGCCCAGTACGTGAAGAAGAACTTCGCGGGCAAGAAGGTCGGCGCGATCATTACCAACACCCCGAACTTCGACGACGCCTCGAACGCGTGGGACAAGGCAGTCAAGACGCAGGGTCTCAACTACTTCAAGACTCTGCGCCACCCCAAGGGCAACAACAGCTGGATCACCGCCTACGCCAGCGAGATGAAGGGAGCGGGGGTCGAGGTGCTCTTTATCCTTTCGGCGCCGGTCGACTACATCCAGTTCGCGCAGCAGGCGGGCACGCAGGGCTTCAGGCCCCAGTACGTCGGCGTCGGTGTCAGCAAGGGCATCAACGCCGTGCTCGGCGCCGGCTGCCCCGACGTGGACCGCGGCATCTTCTTCTCCCCCTTCCCCGGCCTCGATTGGGCCCGCAAGAACATGCCCGAGTTCTTCGCCGCCGGCCAGAAGTTCGGCGTGCCCACCGACGACCTCGCGCTCGCCCTGTGGGGCCTGGCGAGCGTGGAGCACGAGATGTTCAAGCGGTACGAGCAGGTGTACAAGAGCACCGACCTCACCCGCGAAGA
>JACCXE010000186.1 GCA_013697265.1 Actinomycetota bacterium
CCTTGATGGTGGCCGGGTAGAGACGACGTTCGACTTCCTTGATGCGTTCGTGCAGGCTCGCCTCGTCGTCGTCGGGCAGCACCGCCACCGACTCTTGCGCCAGGATCGGCCCACTGTCGACTTCGAGGGTCGCCACGTGCACGGTGCAGCCGGTCTCGGCAACACCGGCTGCGAGTGCGTCGCGCACCGCGTGCCAGCCTTTGAACGCGGGCAACAGAGCTGGGTGAGTGTTGAGCACGCGGTTCTCAAATACTTCGTACAACTCGTTGGACGTGATCGTGCCGAAGCCCGCCATCACGACGAGTTCGACTTCGTGGCGCTTTAATGCGTCCACTAGTTCGGACGTGTAGGCGTCGCGGTCGAAGTCGGCCTTGAAACTCGACCGCTCGACCAGCTCGGTTTCGAGGCCCGCTCGACTGGCGTTTTCGAGACCAAGGCATGGCCGATCCGCGATCACAACAGCGGGACGGATGTCGGCGGCCACGATTGCGTCGAGCAGACTGCCCTGCCCCGAGACCAGCACGCCCACCCGCACCCCTCCGAGGGTAGTGGCGCACGAGGTGACAATCGGCGAGAGCTAGTGAGCGCCCGCTCCTGTAACCGCGTTACGCGGTAGCAGTAGTCGCGATGTATACGGTGTTCGCCGACTCGGCGTCGGTGTGAAAGTTCGGGAAGCTCACGACATGGGCGACGCAACTTGCGAACACCGTTTCGACCGTCGCGACGAACGCGGCGTCGGGCGGCGCGTCGGACCACAGTCCGAACACTCCCCCGGGCACGATGCGATCGGCGAGTAAGGCCAACCCCGCAGCCGTATAGAACGGCGCGTGCGACGGGTGCAACATGTGATGCGGTGTGTGGTCGATGTCGACCAGCACCGCGTCACATTGCTTTGGGGCGCCGGTGCCGAACGGCAGTCCGTCGGCGACCATCGCGAAAAAGTCGCCGTGCACGAAGTCGCAGCGCGGATCCGACGCCAACTCGTCAGCCAGCGGCAACAGCCCGCGCTCGTGCCAGTCGATCACCTCGCCGAGCGCTTCGATTACTCGCATCGATCGCACCCGCGGGTCGCGCTTCACTTCCCGTGCCGTATACCCAAGCCCGAGGCCGCCGACGACCACGTCAAAGTCGGCACCGCTCAATGCGGCGAGACCGAGAGTGCCGAGCGCGATCTCGGCCACGGTGAACAAGCTCGACATCAGGTGCTCGTCGTTTAGCGTCACCTCCCAAACGTCGACCTGGAGTGTCGGTTCCAGCCGACGTCGCAGCGTCAATTCACCCATCGAGGTCTGACGCCGGTCCAGCTGTTCGAACCGGGCACTCACCCGTAGTCAGTCACGATCGGCCAGCACGGCGTCGAGTGTGCGTTCGCCGACGGCGCGCATCCGCGGGTTGTCCGCCGACGACTCCAGGCAGGCGACCGCGTGGTTCAAGGCCCAACCCCGTCCCCGGGCCCACGAGTCGTCGTCGACGCTTCCGACTGCGGCGCGGAAAACCTCGCGTTCGGCTGGACCGAAGCACATCCACCCCGCGGCAAGGTCGGACGCCCAGTCGCCGCCGCACAGATCGTTCCAGTCGATGACAGCAACGACGCGTGCGTCACGGACAACCACGTTCGCGGGATGCAGGTCGCCGTGGAGCCAACGGCGCGGCCCGTCGAGATCGGGCACCGATAGGGCCGCGCACCACGCCGCGAGCACCGCCGACCCGTCGATGGCGTCGCCCAACGTCGCGACCCGTTGGCGCATCGCGACATCTCGCATGATCAACGGCGTGCCGCGGTACATCGGCTTCGGTGCGTCAGGCGGCGCCGGAGCCGCCAGCGCTCCGACGAACCAACCGAGGGTGGTGGCGGCCTCGAACCCGTCACGCACGGGCGCGTCGGCCCACGTCTGACCGTGGAACCACGGTACAACCGTCCACGACCACGGAAAGAACGGTGTAGGGGAGCCGCTACGTACCGGCGCCGGGACGGGAAGCGGCAAGTGCGGTGCGATTTGCGGCAGCCATCGGATTTCGATGTCGGCTCCCGGCGCGCTGAGGGCCCGGCGAGGGATGCGCACCGCGAGGTCGTCGCCAAGCCGGAACATCGCGGCGTCCCAGCCTTCGGCCGCGTAGCTGATGCCGCGCTCGGCGAGATCGGGGTGCTGGTCTTCCAAGAGTGCTCGCACGAGGTCGACGGAAATTTCGACCTCTGCCGCCGGCATCGGGTTCGCGGCCACCGGTTCTGTCTACTGCAGCGGCGGGTCAGTGCAGCCGGATAGGCCGCCGCCACCGCCCGCGGGCTCGGTCCGCGGGTATGCCTCGGTGTAGCCCGAGCCAGGGTCTGGCGTGGTGAGGTAGCGCACGATGCCGCGGGCAACGGCGTTGCCTTCAGCTGACTGCACATCGGGTCGGGCCACGAGGTCGGCCTCGGGCGGGTTCGACAAGAACAACAGTTCGGCCAGAACGGCTACCACCGGCGCGGGCTGGCGCACCATTGCGTAGTAGTCGCCGCCGCTGGTGTTGAGCCGGGTCTTGACACCGGCGTCCGTGTCGGCCTGCCAGGCGATGCCTTGGTACTGCTTAAGCGCAGCAACGACTTCCTCGTAGATGAGCCCACCGAGTCGCCGACTGGCGCTGGAACTGTGTTGATAGAACACCTCCGTGCCGGGGCCGTCGCGGGGCCCGTCCGACGCACCGTTGTGATGCACGGACACGAACGCCCTCGGGTTAGCGAGGTGAGCAATTTTCGCCCGCTCGCTCAAGGTCACGCGGTAGTCGCCCGTTCTCGTGAGTAGCGGACGAAGGCCCGCAGCGGTAAGCGCGCTGATGACGTGTTTGGATACCTCCAGGTTCACGGTTCGCTCGGTTAGGCCGTTCACACCGGTTGCGCCCGACTCGCTGCCGCCGTGGCCCGGGTCGATCACGACGTCCACGGGCCCGACCGCGGTAACCCCCGAAACCGTCGCCGTGTTCTCACAGGGCGTCTTGATAGTGACGGTGCCGTCCGGGTTCACCCGCACGACCGGCGACACCACGCCCGTACGAGTGACGACCAGCTTGGTTGACGACGAGATCGCCGGCGCGGCAACGATGGTCGTTGACGCGGCCGCTACCGATGTCGATGTCGATGTCGATGTCGATGTTGACGTTGATGTCGACGTCGTCGTCGTCGAAGACGACGACGTAGTCGTCGCGATCGTCGAGCGCTTGGCGTCGTCCTTGCACGCCGCGGTTACGAGCGTGAGTAGGACAACGAAAACAGCGAAGGGCTTAGAGGCCTTTGACAACCTCGGCCATCAAGTCTCCCGCCTCAGTCGGATTCAACCCGACTCGCACACCAGCCGCAGTAAGCGCTTCCATCTTCGCTTGGGCGGTGCCCTTCGATCCAGAAATGATTGCGCCGGCGTGACCCATCTTGCGGCCCGGCGGCGCGGTAACGCCGGCCACATACGCGACGACGGGTTTGCTCATCTCCTTGGCAATGAACTCGGCCGCTTCTTCCTCGGCCGATCCACCGATCTCGCCGAACATGATCACGGCGTTAGTGCCCGGATCTTTCTCGAACGCGCTCAGGCAGTCGATGAAGCTCGTACCGGGGACGGGGTCGCCGCCGATGCCGACGCAGGTCGACACGCCGATGCCCTTTTCCCCCAACTCCTTGAGTGCCTGATACGTGAGCGTACCCGAGCGCGAGACGATGCCAACGTTGCCCGGCAGCGCCACCTCGGCGGGAATGAAGCCGATGTTGCACTCGCCGATCGTGACGAGGCCCGGGCAGTTCGGCCCGAGGATGCGCGTGTCCGGATGCTGGCGCTTCACCTTGTTGTAAAACAGCGCCTCGTCTTGCGCGGGAACGCCCTCAGTCAACGGCACAATCAATTCGATACCCGCATCGGCCGCCTCCAACACCGCCGCCTGCGCGAACGGCGCAGGCACGAGGATCATGGACACCGTTGCGCCGGTCGCCTCGCGCGCCTCGGCCACGGTCGCGAACACGGGAATGCCCTCGACGTCTTCGCCAGCTTTCTTGGGCGACACGCCGCCGACGACCTGAGTGCCGTAGTCGCGGTTGCGCAGCGCATAGAACCGGCCCTGCGAGCCGGTGATGCCCTGCACGATCACCTTGGTGTCTTTATTGACGAAGATCGACATCGCCTACGCCTCCCCAGCCAACTCAACGGCCTTCTCGGCCGCGCCCACCATCGTGGGCACCGAGATCAGCTTGTCGGACTCGAACTGCTTCAAGATTTCACGCCCCTGCTCGGCGTTGGTGCCGTCGAGTCGGATGACGATCGGCGCCTTGATGTCGACTCGGCCGAGCGCTTGCACGATTCCGTTGGCGACGTCTTCGCCCTTGGTGATGCCACCGAAGATGTTGATGAAGATCGACTTCACTGCCGCGTCGGCGTTGATGACCTCGAGCGCGCCCGCCATGACATCCGCCGATGCGCCGCCGCCGATGTCGAGGAAGTTGGCCGGTGAACCACCGACCTGGTTCACGACGTCGCAGGTGCTCATGGCCAGGCCCGCGCCGTTGGCGATGATGCCGACGACGCCGTCAAGGCCGACGTACTGGAGGCCCTTCGCTTTCGCCATGGCTTCGCGGGGGTCGATCTCGGCCACGCCGGCGAACTCGTCCCACTCCGGGTGCCGGAACGCGGCGTTGTCGTCGAGGGAGACCTTCGCGTCGAGCGCATGCACCTGGCCGTCGGGCGTGAGGATCAGCGGATTGATCTCGACAAGATCGGCGTCGCCTTCGGTGTAACAGCGCCAAAGGTTGAGCAGGATCTGCACCGCGCCGTCGTGCGCCTTCGGGTTCAACCCAGCCTCTTCGACGAGCTTGCGTGCGTCCGCTTCGGTCAAGCCGTCGATCGGGTCGATGTGCATCTTGGCGATTGCGGTCGGGTCATCGTCGGCGACGGCCTCGATCTCTACGCCGCCCTTGGCCGACACCATCGCCAGGTGCTTCTTGGCCGAGCGATCAAGGGTGAACGACGCGTAGTACTCCTCGTCGATGTCCGACGCGTGCTCGACCCAGAGCCGGCGCACGACGTGGCCCTTGATGTCGAGGCCGAGGATGTTCGCGGCGTGCTCGCGCACCTCGTCGGCGT
>JACCXE010000215.1 GCA_013697265.1 Actinomycetota bacterium
CGCCACGTTCAACGGGTTCGGGATGATCCAGTACCGCGACGCGGGTGATGGCCAGGCGTTCCACCGCGACACCGACATGCGCTGGCTCGACGACACGATCATCGCGATCCTCACGTTGGGGACCAAGCGGCCGTGGTTGTTGCGGCCCCGGTCCGCCCGCCACACGCTCGCCGAAGGGCGCGGAGCCACGCACGACCTGTCCCCGGGCAACGGCGACCTCATTGTGATGGGCGGCGCGTGCCAACAGAACTGGGAACACTCGGTTCCCTATCTCAACAAGATGGGTGTCGGCGTGCGCATCTCGGTGCAGTGGCGCTTCGCCCGCAAGGTCGGGCGTCCGTTCATGGGCCCCGGCTTCAACGCCCCGGTCACCTATTCCTAAGCAGCGACCTGATGTCGGAAATGAGTTGCTCTCGGCCGACGATCGTCTCGACATACGGGACGCGCCGGAAGGTCCACCCTGCCGTCTCGAGTTTGCTCTGGCGTCGAGCGTCTTTGTCGCGCTGTGTGCGGGTGCTGTGAAACGCGGCACCGTCGGTTTCAACGGCGAGCATCTCGTCCACGAAGGCGTTGTCGATCTCGAACGCTTCTCCATCGACAACCACCGGATAGTTGCGAACGAAGCCGGTCAGTCCACCCGCTCGGAGGAGGTGCGTCGTGCGTATCTCGAACACATTTCGCGCCGGTCGACCACGGGGGCGGTCATGCATGAGTAGCCAGAGTTTCTTGCTACCGCGTACGCCCCTTCCGCCTTCCCGAACGAGGGCGACGTAGATGCGCTCCTCGGTGGTCTTGCGCCGCAGCAGAGCCGATTCGACCGCGCGTTCGAGCGGCTCGAGGCCGAGCACGGCGGCAAGGTCGATCAGAGTCCGTTCGACCGAGGTGACCGGGATTCCGCCGACCCGACGCACGCCGGTGAGCCCGCGTCTCGATCGATACACATGCACGCCCTTCGGGGCCGAACGGTCGGCCTGCGTCATCGTGAGCTCAACACCGACCGGTTCGACGTCCAGCCCCAGCAGAAAGCCGGCCGTGCGATGCGAGGCGACCGCACCCAGCACGTAGAGAATTGCGGCTCGGACTGCCTGCATCCACGTCGGAGGGGCCGCTCCGTGCAAATAAACGCCGCGCTGCGGCCGCTGCCATTGCTTCCGGCCCACTCGGGCGTTCGCCTTGTCCTTGGAGCCGCCGATACGCCGCACATCGGCGAGCGCCACCAGGTTGTCCTGCGAAGCAGCGACCTTCGCGACCCGATCGTCGAATCTCATGCCCTCATCCAATCCGGAGGGTGTAACAGTCAGGCTTCTGAGGAGACTTAGAAGGCGGAAACCCGTCTAACTCTCCTCAGAAGTGGTTGGGGGACGCGGGACGGGCGGGTTGGGGTGGGTCCTCAGCACGGAGAGTGGCGGTGGGGACGACGGGCGCGCACCCTGCAACTAGCGTTGATGTCACTTATGGGACTGCAGCAGGTCGAGCGCCGGCTCGAACGCCTCGTCGAAGGGGTGTTCTCGAAAGCCTTTCGAGGCGGGCTTCAGCCCGTCGAACTTGGCCGTCGCCTCACACGTGAGGTCGACGCGCACCGCACGGTGTCGGTGCGCGGCACCGTGGCCCCCAACCATGCGGTGATGACTCTCAGCCAGGTCGACGCCGAACGGTTCGAACCCTTCGCCGATGCGCTGGTGCGTGAACTCGAAGAGGCGATGCGCGAGCACGCCCGCGACCGCACTTACCGATTCCTCGGCCCGGTCAAAGTCGAGCTGTACCAAGACCCCGACTTCAAGAAGGGCCAGTACACCGTCGTCGTCGAGGTGCGCCAGGGCCCGGGCGGTCTGCCCGGCGCCGCGCTCGTGTTGGGCGACGGGTCGCGCATCACCGTGGGCGAAGCCCCGGTCGTGATCGGGCGCGCTCCCGAGTGCGATGTGGAACTGGCCGACTCCACCGTGAGCCGCCGCCACGCCGAGATCGTGCGCGACGGCGACGCCTGGTTCATCCGCGACCTCGGATCGAGCAACGGCACCAAGTTGAACGGTGCGGGCGTGGTCGATCAGATGCTGCAAGACGGCGACCAGATAAGGCTCGGTTCAGTCACTCTCGGTTTCGAAACGTCCTGATGCCCGACAGCCTCCTCACCGTTCTGCGGCTCCTATTGCTCTCACTGATCTGGCTGTTCTTCCTGCGCGTGCTCAGCCTGCTCGCGTCGAAGCCCAAGCCGATGACCGCGGTCGCCGCGCCGGGTGCCGGTCGCGTGGCCGCGAGTGCTCCCCCGCCCCCGCCCAGTGGCCGTGGTGCGACCAAAGCGTCGTTGCGCGTCGTCAGCGGGGGCACAATGGCCAACAAAGAGTTCACGGTCGGCGAAGAGGCCACCCTCGGCCGGGGCCAGGGCTGCCAGGTACAGATCGCCGACTCCATGGTCAGCCAGTTACACGCCCGCCTGTTCCGCAACGCCAACGGCTTCCACATCGAAGACCTCGGCTCGACTAACGGCACCTATCTCAACGGCCGCAAAGTCGGTGGCCCCGCGAAGCTGAAAAAGGGGGACCGGGTGCGCGTTGGCCCAGTTGAGCTCGAGGTCATCGGGTGACGTCGTTACGCACCGGAGCAGTAACAGACGTCGGGCGCGTCCGCACCAACAATGAAGACCAGTTGCTCGTCACCGAGACATTGTTCGCGGTCGCCGACGGGATGGGCGGCCACGCCGCAGGCGAGGTCGCGGCGCAGGTCGCGGTCGACACGCTGCGCGAGGCCTTTGCCGAGAACGCGACAGCCGAGGGCCTCGTCGACGCGGTGCGCGCCGCGAACGCCAAGGTGCTCGAGCGGGCCGAAGCCGACCCTGAAACCCGGGGTATGGGCACCACCGTGTGCGCCGCCGCGCTCGTGCCCGATGACGACGGCAACGACACGGTCGTGATCGTCAACGTGGGCGACTCGCGCGCCT
>JACCXE010000223.1 GCA_013697265.1 Actinomycetota bacterium
ACATCATCCTCGGGTGGGGGGCATTCGCTGCTCTGCCGGCGCTGTCGCGACGCCCGATGCATCTCGTCTTGGTCGGCATAGCGGGGGCGTTGTACACGGTAGGTGCGATTCTCTTCGGGCGCAGCCGACCCCGCCTCCACGTGGGGTGGTTCGGGTATCACGAGTTCTGGCATGCGATGGGCGTCACCGCCGGCGCGCTGCTCTTCGTCGTGAACTTCAGTCTTATCGCCGGTAACGCCACCTGAACCATTATCGGGCGAGAACGCGTGCGGCGGAGGCGCCCAGGAACTCATCCATCGCTTCGTCGGAAAGCGGCAAGGCGCGCGCCGCGTCCACCGCTTTTTTTACCGGAAGCACCGGATGGTCGGATGCGAACCAAACGCGGCCTCGGCCCCGCGACGAGTTCATGAACTTCACGAGCGCGTCGTCCATGTAGGCCGCGAGATATGCGCTCGTCATCAGGAAGAGCTGAGGCCACTTGAGCATGTATTGGATCAACAAAGACTCATACGGGTGGCCCATGTGCGCACCTATAACGGTCAGAGTCGGGAAATCGATCAACAAATCCTCAAGCAACTGTGGGTGCTGGCAGGCCGAGCGCACCTGGGGCCCGGGAACACCGACGTTGATCGACACCGGCAGGCCCAACTCGGCGCACGTGGCGTACACCGGGTAATAGAGCCGGTGGTTCAAGTCGTACTGCTCGACGAGTGGCGTCACCCGCACCATGACCATCCGGTCGTGCTGGGCCAATTCGCGAATGCGGGCGCAGTTGTCGACTGGTGGCTCCGCCTTGTCGACGGCGGCCGACACGAGGAACCGACCGGGGTGGGCGTCGCAGATCGCGAAGAAATCCTCGGCCGCGTACATGCCTTTGTGGTGGGCGCGCTTGGGGTCGCGCAGCCCGCTCGTGAGCACGCCGGTCTGCACGCCGGCGTCGTCCATCGCCGCGACGAGCCCGTCCACCTGCGAGCCCTTGGCCAAGTGCTCGCCGAACAACTCGACCGCGCCCGCGTTTTCTTTCTGCGCAGCCCACTGTGCCGCGAACTCCTCGGGGAACAGGTTCACCCATGCGTCGATGACGATGGCCCGCACCGTAGCCAACCGTTGCGCCAGCATGTTGTCCATGAAGGTCGTCATTGCGGGCGCGGGAATCGGCGGTTTGGCCGCGTCGCTTGCGTTGTCGCGCGCCGGTCACGACGTGACGATCGTCGAGCGCGACGACACGCCGATGCCGGCCGATGTGGAAGGCGCGTTCGCATGGGACCGGCGTGGGGCGCCCCAGGTGCGGCACACCCATGGCTTTCCTGCGCTGATCCGTCAGGTGTTGCGCGACCGGTTTCCCGACGTGCTCGACGCGTTACGCGCTGCGGGCGTGCGCGAGGTGAGCATCCTCCCCGCGTCGGTTACGCCGGAAATGCCGGGCTACGCACGCGAGGCCGAAGACTTGCAGGTATTGAGCTGTCGGCGAACGACCCTCGAGTGGGTGTTGCGTAGGTGCGCGCTGGCTGAACAAAACGTGGCATTCGTCGTTGGCGTGGGCGTTGTCGGCGTGCAGCCCGGGGCTCGCGGCGTGCGCCTCGACAACGACGACGTGGTCGAGGCCGAAGCCGTCGTAGCCAGCACCGGACGCCGCGGCGACGTGCCGGCGTGGTTCGCCGAACATGGCGTGGAGATCCTCGAGGAGGAACACTCCACCGGAACGATCTACCTGTCACGTTTCTACCGGTCCGACGACGCCGCGACGCTGGGATACATCGGGGGCCGACGGGCCGGGCTCGGCTTCGTGATCGCGGGCGCCGACAACGGCACGTACTCGGCCACGCTCGCCGTCGATGCGCAGGACAAGGAGTTGCGGGCCCACCTCCTCGACGAGGAAAGGTTCGAGGCCTCGCTGCGGCTGTTCCGAGAAATGCGGCCCGTCGTCGCACGACAAGGCGTGCCCATCACGCCCGTGCAAACGATGGGCGGGCTGATCAACCGCATTCGCCGCTTCGTCGACGACGAGGGCGCTCCCCTCACACCCGGTTTCTTCGCGATCGGCGACGCCCACACGTGCACGAACCCGCTCTACGGGCGGGGGTCGTCGCTGGCGGTGCTGCAAGCGACGTTGGTGGCCGACGCGCTCGCCGCCCATCCCGCTGACCGCCCCGGCGCCTCGCTGGCCTACGAGACCGCGAGCCAAACGCGGGTCGAACCCTGGTACGAGATGTCGCTACTGACCGACAAGCCGTCGGCGGCCAACCTCGCCAACTTCGATCTGCAGTCGATGCGACGGGCCGCTGGGTCTAACGACCCCGAGATCGCGGTGCTCATGACCCGGATGATGAGCCTGCTCGCGACACCGCAAGAAGTGTTCGGCGCCCCCGAGGTGGTGGCAAAACTCGCAGCGGCTGCCGAACCCAAGCCGCGCCCACACGACCCCAACCGCAAGACACTGACAAGAGCCGACATCCTTTTCCCGGGCGGACACCCCGCAGGCCCGCCCTCCTCCGCAACGTAGGGCCCCTCGCTTCGCTCGCCCCACGGCGGCCGTTATGACTGCTGGGTCACCGTTCCGAGGTAGCCGAGCACTTTCAGATACGTGTCGTTGTTGTCGCGGGAGATGAAGTCGTGCACGCGCTTCTCGAGTAGCCAACGCAACACCGGATTCTTGGCGTGATAGATCTCGACAAAGGTCAGGCGGGTCGACTCGCCCCCGTTCATCGGTTCGAGCGTGTGCCAGCCCTCGGTCTTGGACCACAACGGTTTACCGACCGCTTCGTAGCGCGCGAACTCGTTCTTGCGACACTCGGTGACGCACTCGAAGGACTCGGCCGCGCCGCCTGACAGCAACCACTTGGGCACCGGGAACGTAGCCGTGCGCACCAGGCCCTCGCCGTCGTCGTTGCCTTCCTTCAGGATCGTGATTGTGCCGTTGGGGTGCTCGAAGGTCCGGGGCACCTCGGCGCCCGGCACCGGCTTCGGGTGAAACAGCCGCCACACCCGGTGCGGTGGCGCGTCGACGACAAAAGAAACCTCGTGGCGACGCATCAGCGCGTCTCGCCCCACGTGTCCCAATAGGTGATGCCTTCGACCGGCGGGCGCGCTGCGGGTTTGAAGTCGGTGCCGATCGTGTGCGCCACCGGAAACAGCGCGACCTGCGTGACGCCGTCGGGGATGCCGAGCAACGCGGCCACTTC
>JACCXE010000231.1 GCA_013697265.1 Actinomycetota bacterium
AACGAGGCCTGCCACCGCAACTGCTCGGTGGGGATGCCCTCGGCTCGTAACTCGGCTCGCACCCTGGCAACCACCTCGACCAGCGTGGCCACGTCCGGGCCCAGGGCGTCGTCGATGCGGTTGCGTAGGAACGTCGCCATGGCCGGACTGCGCCCGGCGGTGCCTACCGTGACCGTCACTGACCCCCGCCGCAGGACCGCGGGCAGAATCGCCGTGCAGTTGGCCGGGTCGTCGGCCGCGTTGACCCACACCCCGTGCTTGTCGGCGTCGGCCGCCACCGCCGCGTTCACCGCGGCGTCGGCCGCGGCGACCACGAACCAGCGCCCGGCGCAGGCGCCGTCGGCGAACCGGTCGGGGTCCATCATGGTGACGCGGGCCCCGCAGGCCTCGAGCGCTTCGGCTTTACGGGCCGCGACGTCGCCCCGTCCCACGACTAGGCAGTCTTTGCCGTCAACGATGAGGTTGACCGGGAACACCGCGGCTTGGATCGTCATGCGTGTTGGGCGGCCTGGCGTTGCTGATGGAAGCTCAGGATTTGCAGTTCGATCGAAAGGTCGACTTTACGTACTGCCACCCCCTTTGGCACCGACAGCACACCCGGTGCGAAGTTGAGGATCGACGTGACGCCGGCCGCGACGAGGCGGTCGGCCACGTCTTGGGCGACGGGAGCGGGCGTGGCGATCACGCCGATCGCGGGACGCAGTTCCGAGGCCATCACCGGCAGGTCGTCGAGGTGGCGCACAGTGATGCCGGCGATCTCCTCGCCGACGCGGGTCGGGTCGACATCGACCAGGCCGACGACCTGGAAGCCACGGGCACCGAACCCCTTGTAGTTGGCCAGCGCGTGGCCGAGGTTGCCGAGCCCCACGATGATCACGGGCCAGTCGCGGGTAAGGCCCAGCTCGCGGCTGATCTCGAACAACAGGAACTCGACGTCGTAACCCACACCGCGGGTGCCCAGGCTCCCGAGGTAGCTGAGGTCCTTGCGCACCTTGGCCGCGTTAACCCCGCCGAGTTCGGCCAGGCGCTCAGACGAGATCGTGGTCTCGTGCGCGGCGGCCGCCTCCATGAGCGTGCGCAGGTAAATGGGCAGGCGGGCGACCGTTGCTTCGGGGATCACGCGCGCCGCCACAACCCCGATTGTATTTCACAAACGCACAAATGTGGAGACGACCTCGACGTGCGGTGTGTGCGGGAACAGATCGAGCGGTGTCGAGTGGTCCAACGCAAAGCCAGCGGCGACGAGCAACTTGGCGTCGCGGCCCAGGGCGGCCACGTCGCAACTGACGAGCACCACCGTCCGCGGCGCGCACCGTTCGATAGTGGCAACGCCTTCGGTCATCAGACCCCGGCGTGAAGGGTCGGCCACAACCGCGTCAACAGGGATACCGCGCCACTTGGCCACGTCGCACTCGATCACGTCGCACACACCTTCGAGGTTGACCCGGGCGTCGGCCGCCGCGAACCGGCCCCCCTCGACGGCGGCCCGCACATCGAAGCCCCGCTCGTGCAGCGCTCCAGCGAACAGACCCACGCCCGAGTAAAGGTCGACAACGGTGGCCACCTGATGCGCCGCAAGCGCGTCGACGACCAGACGAGCCAACTCGTCGGCGCCATCGGGTCGGATCTGGAAAAACGACCCGGCCGAGATCTGCCACATCCGGCCCGCCGCCTCCTCGTGAAAGAACGTCGGCGTGGCGAATCCGTCCGGTAAGGGTTTGACGTCCACGAGCACCTCGCCGGTACGGGCGCCGACGCGCAACACCGCTTCCTTGGCGCCGGGCCAACGAGCGTCACACAGCATCGCGGCGAGCGTCGGATGAGCAACGAGACAGTCGTCGACCGTCACGAGGTCATGGCTGAGTGACTTGCGAAACGCGGGCCGCCCCTCGCTGTCGATCGCGACGCGCACGGTGGTGCGGTACCCCTGGGGAGCCAGGGCGACGCAGTCCGCCACGTTCGGTTCGTCGATGCGCGCGATGCGACGGAGGGCGTCGACCACCAGGTCGCGCTTGAATCCGGGCTGGGCGTGGGGCGCAATGTGTTGCCACTCACACCCGCCGCATCCCGCGATCCGAAACGCGCACGGCGGTACCACCCGATCGGGGGACGGAGTCAGTATCCGGTCGACCTCGCCTCGGGCGAAGTCACGGCGTTCGTCGGTGATGCGAATCGTGACGCGTTCACTCGGCATGGCGCCCGTGACGAAAACGACGCGGCCCGACTCTTGTCGTCCGATGCCGTCACCGCCGGCGACGACTCCGGTGATATCGAGGGTGACGTCGCTGTCGTCGGTGGCAGTTTCTTGAAACTCAGGCAACGTACGCGCCGCCCAGCGCGCGGCGCAGCCGGCGGCGGGTCAGCCCGCGCACGCGGGTGGGCACGCTGATCATGTCCAGATCATGCATGCCGTGAAGCTGGGTCAGACCACGGCCGGTCACGCGTGTCCCCCACAGCTGCAACACGCGCAGGTGTGTCATGCCCCGCACGTGCACCAACCCGGCATCGGTGATGCGCGTGTTGCCCACCCCGAGCTGCACGATGTTCGGCAAGCGGGCAATCAAGGCCAGGCCGGCGTCGGTGATCGCGGTGTCCCAAAGCTGCAACACCTCGAGGCGGTCGAGGCCCTGTAGATGCAGCAGGCCGGCGTCGGTGATCGGAGTACCCGACAGGTCGAGGTGCAACAGGTCGGTCATGCCTTGCAGGTTGACAAGCTCGTCGTCGTCGATCGACGACCGCTCGGCGTGGAGCGACCACAGCCGGTCGGGCGCCAGCGTCTTGAGTGCCGAAAACGACGTGGCACCGTCGACGGCGAGGCTGATCCGGCGCCCACCTTCGCGCGCGGCCGAGCCGCTGCCGAGGCCACCCATCCAGTAGGTGAAGCCCGCGCCGAGCAGTTCGGTGGGCGGAGTGCGTCGGGTGCCGTTCGTCTTGCGCTTGCCTCCCATCGAAGGCGCGGCGGCTTCGGCCGCGTCGATAAATTCTTCGTCGTAGTCGCGGCGCGTGGCCGGATCACGCAGGACAGTCCAAGCCTTGTTGACCGCGGCCATCGCCCGTTCGGCCTCGTCGATCAGTTCGGACGTCGACCCCGCATGCGCATCTGGGTGGTAGGCGCGGGCGCGTTTGTAATAGGCGCGCTTGACCGTGTCGGGCGACGAGTCAGCTTTGATCCCCAGGACGTCGTAGTGCGTTGTCATGTTGCTGGCCGAGATTCTCGCAGACGGGCCGCCCGCTCTACGATCACGCGGTGTTCGACACCGCGCTGGCCGCAGGAGCCGCCGCGCTGGCCACCGCATTCTGCGCTGCCACTTGGGAACGCTGGCTGCTCAAGAAAC
>JACCXE010000232.1 GCA_013697265.1 Actinomycetota bacterium
GTCTGGCCCATCTCGTCGGCCAGCCGCCGCAGGATCGCCATGATCTCTTGACCGGTGCGGGTGTCGAGGTTGCCGGTGGGCTCGTCGGCCAAGATGACGCGCGGGTCTTTTGACAACGCGCGGGCGATGGCGACACGCTGCTGCTCGCCACCGGAAAGTTGGCCCGGCAAATGGTCGGCCCGGTCGGCGAGGCCGACCCCGCTCAGCATGCGCAGCGCCTTTTCCTTCTTGCTGCGCCGGGTGTCGCTCAGGGGTGCGAGGGCGGTTTCGACGTTCTCGAACGCAGACAGGGTCGGCACCAGGTTGAACTGCTGGAACACGAAGCCGAAGGCGCGAAGGCGCAGATCGGCCAGCTTCCGGTCGGAGATCAAGGCCAGGTCGGAGCCCTCGAACATCACGCTGCCGGCACTCGGCCGATCCAATGCTCCGAGCATCTGTAACAGCGTGGTCTTGCCCGAACCACTGGGGCCCTCGACCACGACGAACTCACCGGCGTCGATCGCAAGCGAGACCCCGTCGACCGCGTGTATCGAGCCCGACCCTTGTCCGTAGGACTTGACGACCTCGTGGAGTTCGTACATCGCCATACCTAACTACCCGAGCTCGCGCAGCGCGTCAGCCGGGCGAAGACGCGACGCCCGCAACGCTCCGGCGCCGCCGGCAACCAGGCCGCCACCCACGGCAAGAGCAACTCCGAGCAACAACACCGTTGGCTTCAAGGGCGCCGTGAGCAGGATCGTTTCCGAGGCCTTGCTTGAAAGAACTTTGCCCAGGCCGAAGCTCGACGTGAGCGGCCCGGCCTGGGTATCGGCCGCCGCGTGCAGCGTTACCGACGATGACGTCACTGCGAATGCGGCGATCGCGCCGAGCGCGGCACCGATCAGTCCGCCGAGGGCACCTTGGGTGAACGACTCGACGAGCACCTGACGCACGATCGTGCCTCGGGACCAGCCGAGGGCGGCGAGCGTGCCGAGTTCACGCACGCGCTTGGCCACCGATGACAAGGTGAGCAACACCGCGATCATCACCGCGGCCACGATCGCCAGCGCGCCGAGCGCGATGCCCAGCCGGTTGGCCAGCGTGCCGGCCGACACGAGGGAACCCGAGATCGAGTTGGCCAGATCCTTGGCGCTGGTGACCGATGCGCCGGGAAACGCGCGCTGGATCGACTTGGTTAGCGCCGGCACGTCGGACGCGTTGTCTGCGCGCACCAGCAACGTGTTGACGCGGTCGGGGCGACCCGACAGGTTCTGCAACACCGTAAGCGGCAGGTACACGTCGGCCGATTGGCCGCCTAGCGGGGGACGGGCGAGGCCGACGATCGTGTAGTTCTTGCCGTCGAGCGCGAGGTTGCTGCCAACCTTCAGGTTCTTACGGTTCGCGTAGCCCTCACCGAGCACGACCGCGGTCGTCTCGCTGGGGGTCAGGAATCGTCCCTCGGTGATCTGCGCCTTGGTGATGAGGCCGAGCTCGGGACGCCGGGCGTCGACGCCGGCGGCCGTATAGGGCTCGGTCGCAAGGTCGGTCTGGGGCGGGTTCAAGACCTGCTTGATCACTTCGCGTGGCGTGGTGAACACCGCTGACAACTTCTTGAAACGGGCCGGCAGACAGCCCGGGCCTCCGCCGCTCGACGAGATGCAGTCGCCGATGGCGTTCCACTCGGCGGCGGTGGGTGGGGGGATGTTCTTCGTGACGCTGACGTCTTTGCCCCCCGTCTGCGTCGTCGCTTCGATCGTCGGCACCTTGCCCTTTTGGTGCACGGCCAGCAGGCTCAGCGCGCCGGCGACTTCATCGACGCCGTCGAGGCCCGCGATCTTCGCGATCTGCGTGTCGGGGAACGTCAGTTGCGTTGCGGGCAAGAACAGCTCGCGCTCGAAGGTCGAGCCCGACGGGCCGAGCTTCGAGAAGTCGGTCTGGAACAGCGACTGGTTTTCGTCGACGAGCGAGTCAACTTCAGAATCGGCAAGTCCGCCGACGACCGCGGCGGTGTTGCCCGCGCCGGCCAGCGGTACCTCGATCGGCCGCGACACGACCAGGTCGGTACCAACCTTCGCCAAGGGGTCGAGGATCTTTGACTGCGCTTTGTCGAGGCCGGCCGACAGGGCCGAGACGACCACAACCAAGCTCACGCCCACGGCAAGGCCGAGAACAGTGAGCACGGTGCGACCAAGCCGACGACGTAACTCGCGGTGAAGGTAAGTCAAATAGAACATGCGGAATTTTGCCTCGCCCCCCAGAACGAAGCGGGGCCAACGTTAGTGGGGTTGGGGCCGGGTCCCTGAGTCGGACTACTTTCCGATTCGATGACCATTCGGTACCGCTGCACGGCTTGCGGCAACCTCACTCGCTTCACCGTGACCACAGCGCGGCGTAGCCGCGCCTTTCATCATTTCACCGTTGGGGGCGAACTCACGATCGAGGAAGAAGAAGTACTCGACGAGACCGTTGAATCGGTGGCGTGCCGCTGGTGCGGCCACGGCGACAAGGTCGAAGTCGCCGACGACTAACGCGTACGGCCGCGGTGGGGCGAGCGAAGCGAGGGGCCCCGCCTTGCGGAGGAGGCGTTCGGCCTGCGGGGTGCCCGCCCGGGAAAGTGGTGTAACACCCCTTCGTCATCATGTGAGTCGTGGACGAGCTTCCCCTTGTCATCGACTGTCAAACGTGCGTGGCGCGGATGAGCGAGGCGTGCGGAGACTGCATCGTCACGTTCCTGTGCGACACGACCGGCGACGAGCCGGTGGTCGTAAACCAACCCGATGCGCGCGTGCTGCGTTTGCTCCACGACGGTGGCCTCATTCCCGGCAATCGGCACCAACCGCGCGCCGCGGCGAGCTAGCTCAGATCCCCTAAATAGGCGGGTCGCGGTGGTACCGTCCGCCCGCGTCCCAGGTGCGGGCGAGAAGAGGGACTTTGACCGTGCAACGTCTGCATGTCGTGGGGTTCACCAAGGATCACGAAGGGCTGATTCTCAGTGTTCGGCGCGGAACGAAAACGGGTGCCTACACCGTCGAAGTCGACGCGAACTTCGAAGAAGTGCTCGCCGAACTGATCAAAGAGCGCGGCGGCGAAGCCGAACCCCGCATTCCTCGGGCTGAGTCGCAGCTTTCGGTCCGTGAGATGCAGCAGCGTCTGCGTTCGGGTCAGTCGATCCACCAGGTCGCCCGGGCCGCCGGCGTCACCGACGAATGGGTGTCGCGGTTCGCGGTGCCCATCCAGGCTGAGCAGACCCAAGTCATCCGCCAGGCCTTCGACCTGACGTTCTCGAAACAACGCCTCGGGGTGTCGTCCCAGCCACTCGGGGTGTCGGTGTGGTGGAACTTGCAAGACAAGTCGGCCAGCCTCGACGAGGAGCAGTGGGAGAACGGCTGGTCCGCGTTTCTGGTGCGTGACGCGCAGTGGGTGGTGCGGTTCGAATACGAGATGCGCAAGCGTCGCCAGTCCGCCGAGTGGGAAGTGGACCTCCGCGCCGGAACTCTTACCTCGCGCAACCGGCTTGCCACCGGTCTGGGCTACGTCGAGGCCGGCCGCCGCCGCCGCCTTGGCCCTCCGCCGCCCGTGGCCGGAGGTTTGGTCACCCGGCCCGCACCGGCGGCCGAAGCGCCACCCTCATCGTCTCCGCCCGCACCCGAGCCTGACGCCGCGCCCGCCGCTACCGCGTCGAAGCGCCGTGCGGCGCGCCGAGCGGCGGCGAAGAAGTCGCCCGTCGGCAAGAAGGCTGCACCGGCCAGGCGGTCCGTCGTCAAGAGGTCGGCCGCGAAAAAGGCTCCGGCAAGGAAAGTGGTCGCGAGAAAAGCTCCGGCCAAGAAAGCGGGCCGCAACGCGGTCGCCAAGAAGTCGGCGGCCAAGCGAACGAGCGTGAAGAAGGCGGCGCCCCGACGGCCCGCGGCGAAGAAACTCGCGCCGCGCGCCGGTGCGAAAAGGCCACCCCGGAAAGCTGCACCCCAGCGGGCGCTGCCGCCGGCCCCCCGGCCAATGATCGCCGAGCCGTCGGCCAATCACGCGCCGATTCGCCCCCCGGTGCTCTCTGCGGTGCGGCCCCGCGAGGCCGTACCCACAGACCCGCAGCCCCCGATTACTCCACCGCCCGTGCCTTCTACGGGCCGGCGTCGCCTCTTCGGCCGCCGATAGGTCCACGCGCCGGGCGGTCGCGTACCGTCATGGGGTGACCGCGACCGCCGTTGGCACGCCTTTGCGACGTGACGCCGCGCTTACCGAGCGCGTCCTCGCCGCCGGTCGCGCCGCGGGATTGGTGGCGGTCGGCGCCACCACGGCCGAGCCGTTCGTGGACACGCGCACCGATCTCGAGGTCCGCCGAGCCGCCGGTTACGCCTCGTCTATGCAGTTCACGTACCGCAACCCGGCCCGCTCCACCGAGCCGGGTCGCATTCTCGAAGGCGCCCGCAGCATCGTGGCCGCGGCCTGGCCTACCGACGCGGCGCCCGCGCCGGATGCGCCGACGCATGGGGGGCGGATCGCGCGTTACGTGTGGCGGGACCATTACGGCGCCCTGCGTCACGCGCTTGAGGCCATGGGTGCGGTCTTGCGCGAAGCCGGGTTCGAGGCGGTCGTGGTGTCCGACGACAACGCGCTGGTCGATCGGGCCGTTGCCCACCGCGCCGGGCTCGGGTGGTACGGCAAGAACGCCAACGTGCTCGTTCCCGGTCATGGCTCGTGGGTGGTGCTCGGCTCGGTCGTCACCAACGCCGCGCTGGTGCCCGCCGACGCGCCCGTCGCCGATGCCTGCGGTTCGTGCCAGCGCTGTGTAGACGGCTGCCCGACCGGCGCAATCGTGGCGCCCGGTGTGGTCGACGCCCGCCGGTGCCTGGCCTGGCTCGTGCAAGCGGAAGGCACGTTCCCCCTTGAGCACCGCGTCGCCCTGGGCGACCGCATCTACGGCTGTGACGACTGCCAAGAAGTCTGCCCGCCCGCCCGGGTGGTTACCCGCCGCGAAATGAACGGTGCGTCCTCATCCACCTCGGAGGTGCATGAGGACGCACAGTTCGTGGATCTGGTGGACACGGTGCGGGCGACCGACGACGAGTTGCTCGCCGCTCACGGCCGTTGGTACATCGCGCGTCGCGACCCTCGACACATCAGGCGCAACGCGCTGATCGCCCTCGGCAACACGGCCGACCCCTCCGACGAACTCGTAGTCACATTGCTGTGCGCGACGGCCGAAAGTGGCGACGAGTTACTGGCTGAGCACGCGCAATGGGCGCTGCGCCGCATCGCAGAGCGGCA
>JACCXE010000235.1 GCA_013697265.1 Actinomycetota bacterium
CGCGGCCGCTTTGGCTGCGATGTAGCGGCTGCGGGTGAGCGGCGTGGCCAGGTAGAGGCTGAGGATGCCGTTGCGCCGGTCGGGGCAAAGCGCTTCGGGGGCAACAAAGATCACGAATAACGCGATCGCCGCGGTGATGAAGCCGTAGGTGAACGCGTACGAGGGCAGCACGGTGTTGCGCAGCTGGTCGTCGGGGATCAGCGCGGTAACGCCGACGAACACGATGTTGGGGACATACGCGATCGCGATCGCGAGGAGCGGCAGCGCCTTCCAGCGCGCCGGCCGCCCGAGGCCCAGGATGCGGCGCAGCGTGTGCTTCCACAACGCGACCGTGGCGTGCTGCGACCCGAGACGCGGTCCGTCGTAACGGCGGTAACCGGAGTCGATGATCCGTGCGTCACTCACTTCGCTGCCGCCCTGGTGTGCTGTTGCTCGCGGGCGGCGTCGCCCGCCGCGAAGAACACGTCTTCGAGCGTCTCGCGGCGGCGCTCGAGGCTGCGCAGCGACACGCCGCTCGCGGCGATCGCGTCGCGCAGCCGGTCATACGTGGCGTCGCCGTCGACGGTGACCAGAAGCCGACCGTTGCCCAGATCGGTGAACTCGACCTTCGCCGCCCTGAGCGCGGTCGTGAGCTTTCGGCTCGGCGCGTCGAGGCTCACCAACAACTCGGCCGGCCCATTGCCGGTTTGCAGATCGGCGACGTTGCCGGTGGCGACCGTGCGTCCGTTGTCGAGGATGATTACGGCGTCGGCGACCCGCTCGACTTCTTCGAGCAGGTGCGACGACAGCAGCACATGGATGCCCAATTCGTCGGCGACGCGGCGAACGAGGCGCAGCATTTCCTCGCGCTGCATGGGGTCGAGGCCGTTGGTGGGCTCATCGAGCAGTACCAGTGTGGGGTCGGCCGCGATCGCCTGGGCCAGCTTCACCCGCTGGCGCTGACCGGTCGACATCGTGCCCACGGGCCGCATGCGCTCTTCGCCCAAGCCGAGTTCGAACAACACATCGCTGGCCCGTCCCGCCGCTTCGCGCCGGGGCAAGCCGCGCATCTCGGCCAGGTGGGCCACGATTTCGTACGCGGCGACATCGGGGGGCAGCGTGTCGTGCTCGGGCGCGTAACCGACCAGGGCCCGAATTTCGGCGCCTTGGGTCACCGGGTCCATGCCGAGCACTGTCAAGGTGCCGCCGTCGGCCGCATGCATGCCGAGCAACAGGCCGAGCGTCGTCGTCTTGCCTGAGCCATTGGCGCCGAGCAGTCCGGTGACGCCGGCGCCGACGCGGAACGTTGCACCGTCAAGTGCGAGGGTGTCATCCCAGGACTTGCGCAGGCCGTCGGCCACGACGACGTCGAGCGCAGTCACTGGACGAAACTACCCTGCCCTGCTGTGAGTGACGCGACGGAGGCATTCGTTTCGGACAACCCCGGTCGCGACGTGCAGCGCGTGGGCACGGCGCGGTTCCTGGGCGAGAGCGTCGAGAAGATTCACGACCCCGTGTGGGCGGTGCTCGGCACCCTGGGCGACAGCCAGTGCTACCTGGGCGTGCAGGAGAAGGTCGACGCCGTACGCACCGCGATGTCTACCCGCATCCAAAAGGACAATCTGCCCGTCCGGCTGATCGCGCCGGCGTACACACTCGGCGTGTCGGACGGGCAGCTGAACGGCACCGACCGGATGCGGTATTCGCTGATCGGTCGCGAGCTCGTCAACGACAACACCGACATGCACCTGCGGGCCAACGACGTGGCCGGCGTTGTTGGCGTAGTCGCGTGCGACAAGCCGCCGGTCGGAACGCTCGCCGCCATGCTCGAATACAACGCGCCCGCGGTGATCCTGTCCGACGGATCGATCACGCCGGGCGCCGACCCGTTGACGGGCGAGCGCATCGATCTCGTCGCCGGGTTCCAATTCGCGGGCGATCCCGACCCGCAAACGCGCACACGGGTCGCGCTGCACGCGTGCCCGGGCCAAGGCAGCTGCGGGGGCATGTTCACCTACAACACGGTGCAGACCTTCATCGCGGTGCTGGGCATGGAGCCGCTGCACATGGTGACGCCGACGTCGGACGACTCACGCCGCGTCAAAGAGTTTCCCGACCAACTCGTCGAGTGCCTGCTCACGATGACGCACCGCGGCATCGCGCCTCGGGACATCGTCACGCCCGCGTCGTTGCGTAACGCGCTCACCGTCACCATGGCGATGGGCGGTTCCACCAATGTCGTGCTGCACAGCGTCGAGATAGCGCGCGCGGCCGGAATCGACCTGTGGAACGAGGTGATGACGCAAGCCGAGTTCAACGAGCTGTCGCACCGCCTGCCCGTGCTCGTGAACATGCGGCCGTTCGGTCTGTACTCGATGGTCGACGTCGACGGCGTCGGCGGCGTCCAGGTGATCGTGAAGGAGTTGTTGGACAACGGGTGGCTCGACGGCACGCCCGTCACGTGCACCGGCGAGACGCTGGCCGAACAGGTCGAACGACTGGCGCCGCCTGCGCCCGATGGCGAGGTCGTGTTGCCGATCGCCAAGCCGTTCAAGTCCACGGGCGGGTTGCGGTTCCTCAGCGGCAACCTGTCGCCCGCAGGCGGGGCGATCCTGAAGGTTGCCGGCGTGGAGGGTGGCATCGTCGACGGCCGCTTCGTGGGCCGGGCCCGCGTGTTCAACCGCGAGTCGGCGTTGATCGCGGCGTTGGAGAGCGAGCCCGACTCGTTCCAAGACGGCGACATGGTGGTGATCCGATACGACGGGCCTCGCGGTGCGCCCGGCATGCCCGAGTTGCTCGACCCGACGTCGCGCATCACCGCGCTGTGCCGTCAGCGCAACATCACGATTGCGCTGATGACCGACGCCCGATTCTCAGGCGGCTCCGTCGGCCTCGTGATCGGTCACGTCGGCCCCGAGGCATACCTGGGTGGGCCGATCGGCTTAATCGAAGACGGCGACACGATCGTGGTCGACCTCAACACCGACCGGTTAGATTGCCAGCAACTCGACGACCCCGCCGTGTTCGAAGCCCGCACCGGTGCGTGGGCGGCGGCGGCCGACGGCAATGGCGGCGAACACCCCGACGCCGCGCCCGTCACCAGCCGCGTCCTCAGCCGTATGCGCGCCACCGCCCGCCCCGCCCTCGAGGGCGGCGGCATGGCCCCCCGCTAAGACGTACAAAATTCGGGGGAGGGGTTAATCCGTAAGCCGGGTCCACGCGACGGTGTCGTGCGTCGCCGCGTCAGATTCGGGCGGGATACGAACGAGCGCGTCGGCGTCGGCGAGGTTGGTGATCATGTGCGACGCCTGCCCGTCGAGGGAGCGAAATGTCAGCTGTCCTCGATCGTCGGTGCACGCCTTGGCTCGCAGCCAAAACGTTTTGTCGGGGAGTGCGCGCACAGAAGGTGGCTTCGGTGCGCGCAGCCAGCGGCATTCGGGGGCGAGCCCGAGCATGAGGTCGAGCGCGAACCGCACGTAGACGTGCAGGTTCACGACCACCGCGCCCGGGTTCCCGGGCAGTCCGATTAACAGGCACCCGCGCCGGCGGGCGACGTAGAGCGGCATCCCGGGCCGTTGCGCCACCTTCCACAGGACGCGGTCGGCACCGAGGTCTTCGGCCGCCGACGGCACGAAGTCGTAGTCGCCGACCGAGACGCCGCCGGTGGTGATGACGAGGTCGCTGGAGTCGAGCGCCGCGTCCAGTGCGGCCCGCACGTCGTCGGCCCGGTCGGCCAACTGCGACACCGACAGCGGCGGAGCGCCCCATCGCGCGAGGTGCGCCGCGGTGAGCGGACCGTTGACGTCGGGCACTTCGCCGAGGCGAAGCGGTGTGCCGAGCGGCACAACCTCGTCGCCGGTGACGAGCACGCGGACCCGCGGCAGGCGCCGCACGTTGACCTCGTCTGCGTCGATCGACGCGAGCGCGCCCAGAAGCCCAGGGGTGACAATTGACCCCGCAGACCCAACCAGGGCTCCGGCGGCAAGCTCGTCGCCGGCGCGACGCATGTCGGCGCCCGGCGCGACCGACTCGGTGATGTGCACAACATCGCCGTCTTGGCGCGTCAGTTCTTGTCGCACAACGGCGTCGGCGCCCGTCGGTAACACGCCACCGGTGAAAATGCGGGCCGCGGTGCCGGGCGCAAGCTTCGGCGTCTCGGCGTAGCCCGTAGCGGCGATGACCCCGCCGAGCGGCAGCGAGACCGGCACCCCGGTGAGGTCACTGTGGTCGACGGCGTATCCGTCGACGGCGCTCTGGTCGAAGCGCGGCAACGGCTCGGCGCTCGGGACGGCTGCGGCCAGGACGCGGCCGAGCGCGGCCCCGGTGGAGATCGTTTCGATTTGCAGCGGGTCGATCGCGGCACCGAGCGCTGCGAGCGCCTCGTCAACCGTGATCACTCGTAGCCGCCATCATGGGCGCGGGTAACGCGGGCGACGTCAATGAGGTGGATGAGGCCGACGATGATCGCGTCGAAGGTTTCCTCCGCGCCCCGTCGGCTGCCGGGCATCGTCACCACCACCGAGTTGCCGGCCACGCCGGCGATACCGCGCGACAACATGGCGTATGGGGTGCGGGCCTGACCGTAGGCGCGGGCCGCTTCCATCACGCCGGGTACTTCAGTGGTGAGCAGCGGACGGATCGCCTCGACGGTGTGGTCGCGGGAGCCCAGGCCCGTACCGCCGACGGTCATGATCACGTCTGGTTTCTGCGCCATCCAGTGCTGAACGCGCCCCGCCATCTCGGCCGAGTCGTCGGACAGGACCTCGTAGCCAAGTGTCGCGAACCCAGCGGCTTCCAGGCGGGCGACGATCGACTTTCCCGCGGTGTCGGGTTTGGTACCCGCAGCGACCGAGTCCGACAACACGATCACGACCGCGGTGCCGTTCTCGACGACAGCGCGAAGGCGCGCTGCGGCGGGTGCGAGCTCGATGCGTTCGATCACGACTGGTCCGTCGCGCTGCGGTGAGACGAGGTCATACACGCACACCGCGGCCACCGCGGCCGCGGCCAGCGCGTGCGTGCCCAGCCCCGTGGCTGTGACCGCCCGCACTTCGACTTCGAGCAGTAGATCTTCACCCTCGAGGGTGAACCGGATCTCGGTGTGACTCGTCGCGATCGGCTGGAGCTGGGGCAACAGTGATGACGCCTGCTTTACGGCTAACAGCGCGGCGGCGCGGGCCATTTCGAGCACGTTCGGCTCAACGCTGGTGGTCAGGTGGAGACGCGCGACGGCGGTCGCGGCTTGCAGCGTGGTCGGTTGCGACGTTGCGTCAGTGATGATCGACCGCCTCCTCGTCGAGCAGGCTGCACCCGGGTACGAACTCGCTCGTGCCATCAGTGAAGAACTCTTCTTTCCAAATCGGCACGCGATGTTTGACGGCCTCGATCGCAGCCCGCGAGGCGGCGAACGCCTCGGCGCGATGAGCCGATCGCACGACGACGATCACCGCTGACTCGCCGATGTCAAGGTGACCCATGCGGTGCCGCACGCGGCAAACGGGCACGTCGTGATCGCGCGCCACCGCGACTTCGATCTCGCGAATCAGCTTCTCGGCCAGCCCGACGTGCGCGGTATAGACGAGGTGGCTGACTGATCGCCCGTCTTGGTGGTCTCGCACCACCCCCACGAACACTGCGAGGGCACCGCAGTCGGCCCGCTCGGTCTCGGCCAGCAGGGCGTCGAGAGACAGGACAGCGTCGCCGATGCGCGCGTCGATGGTGCTCATCCGCCCGCCACCGGGGGCAGCACCGCAACTTCGTCGCCGGCGCGCAGCGGATGGGAACGGGTCACGATCTCATCGGCCACCGCGATCGCGCAGGACGGCAACAACGACGCGAGTTCATCGTGGCCCGACGCGAGCGCGTCGACCGCGTCGCCAACGGTGGCCGCGTCGGGGAGTTCGAGCATGACTACGTCGGCGCCTGCGAGCTGGCGGGCGGGACCGAAGCATTGCACCGCGATTTCCATTGGTCAGCCGCCCCGCGTGTGCATCTCGAGATGAGGATCGCGGCGCAAGAGCTCCACGGGCACGGCCGCGACCCGGCGAGGCGCGCTGAGACGATCGACTGCGCCTTGATCGGAGCGGTTCCGCCACTGCTGCTCGATCGTGTTGCGTAGTTCCGCGCGGTCGGCCCCGCCGCGCACCAGCGCCCGCAGGTCGGTGCCAGTTGCGGCGTAGAGACAGCGGAACCACATGCCGTCAGCCGTGACGCGGCTGCGGTCGCAGGTCGAGCAGAACGGTTCGGATGTCGAGGCGACGATGCCGAAGACGCGTCCGTCGGGCAGTTGGTAACGCCGCGCCGGCGCCGCGAGCCGCGCCTCGGCCGGCGTGATAGGGCCATACGCGGCGCCGAGCCGCGTGAGCATTTCGTCGGACGTGACCACGGCGTCGCACGTCCAGCCGGTGGCGCCGCCGACGTCCATGTACTCGATAAAGCGCACCTCGGCGCCA
>JACCXE010000246.1 GCA_013697265.1 Actinomycetota bacterium
CCCGACTGGCGTTATTCCTCGCGTCGAGCGACGCCGACTACGTCACCGGGTCGACCTACACGATGGACGGCGGCCTGACACGAAACCTCGGCCAAGGCGCCTGAGCGCTTCGCCGGACTCTGAGCGCGAACAGGTCACGGTTGGACCCCAAGCTTTTCGACGTCCCTGCCGCCTGCCCAAAGGTGACGGTAATGTTCTCGTCGGCTCGCGCCTCTCCGCTCGGCTCCTCAGATCTCGGCGACAGCTCCGTCCGGCACCGCGACGTCGCGTTCCTTGGCCTGGCCGTGGATCCACACGGTGTAGGTGCCAGCGGCGACGCGGGCGAAGACCGCGGCGTAGAACGTTTGGTCGTTGATCGGGCGTTCGAGGATGTGTTGGTGTTGCCGTTCGTTGTCGTGGCCGGTTGGGCTGATCTCGATCGGCGTGTCGAGTTGGGCGACATCGCCGTGGACGACGAGCGCGCCGAATCCTCCTCCGATGTCGAGGACGACGGGTTCGGGGTGAGGTCGGGCGACCGGTTCAGCGCTCACGGGGTGACGCCGGGGACATCGAGTCGCGGCGCGGCGTTGGCCGCGACCGGTGCGGGCGTCGCGAACCCGTCGTAGGGCTCACCAATGTAGGGGAACCGCGGCAAGAACCGATCCGCACGACTGCGGCCGGTCGGCGGGGTCGGGATTCCCTGGATGACGGCGGGAACCGCGACGTCAGGGGTGAAGCTGCGGTCGAAGTACGGGCGGAACGCGCCGAGGAGGGCTTGCACGAAGATGGTCACGACATCGTCGGTGAGACGCCGCCCGTTGGGGTAGCCGGCCGGGTCGCCGCCCAGCACCCCGAGGTCACTGCGAACCGCCGACGGCGGAACCGCCACGTTGATGCGGAGCATGTCCGACAGCGTGGGCCCGGTGTAGTTGCTCAGATTCGGTATCTGCCTCGGGTTCACCCCGGTCATAAGCAACGCCACCAGGTCATCGCGTGGGGTGCCCTGGATGGCGCGGAGCCGTTCGAACACGCCGGGGTACAGGTCGGGAAGTCGCCGGCCTAGTTCCGGGAAGCGGACTCCGTCGACGAATTCGGAGTCGCCGCTGGGTTGGCTGGCGTTCCAGCCGTCCTTTCGAACCATGGGCACCAGCAGTTCGTTGATCAGCGGGTTGCCGAGCCGCGACACCTGCACCCACGGGCCCGACTCACTGTGCTGTCCGTCGTGGTCACCGCGGAGGCGCATCTTGCGGCGCGAGGCGGCACCCCATATCCCGATTCGTGCGGCGCCAACGGCCGGGTCCTTGGGCACCGAGCCGTCACAGGTCAGGCTACGAATCGGGATCTGCAACGCGATGGTGTGGACGTTGATGGCGTTCTTGAACGCGTCGACACCTACCGTCGCCAACATCGGCGAAACGTGGAATGCCTGGACGGGGCGGAGGTCGGCCAGGTCGAACGCGGCGCCGAGATCCGCGAAGAACCCGTCGTTGCGTTGCCCGGCGAAGACGACCTCGTCGCCGGGCAGTTCGTGCACCGCGGCCTGGGCCAGCGCCGGGTAGTTCGGGGTGGAATGCGGGCCGATGTTGCACGGCGGGCATCTGAGGCCTCGGGCTAGAACCTTGCGTTCGCCCGACTGATGGACTGTCTTGGTGACGGTGTAGGTCTGGCGGCGGTTGAACGCCGGGTCCGTGAGGGATCTGATCCGGGCCGTGTTGTACATGAACGTCGTCTTGTCGAGAACCTCGGTCGCGAACTCGAAGGTGTAGGTGATGTCGGGCACGCTCGTGCCGCGGTTGCTGATGTAGATCGAATACCGGACGTCATTGCCGAACTCGTAGAAGTTCGGCCCGGCCGCGGCCGTCTCGCTCGGGATGTAGTTCGTCAGGATCGTGACCGTGTCGGTGCGGTCCGGGCTGATGAACGCGTACGTGTCGGTGTTGTCGGCGACCGGGTCCTGACTGATCTCGGGCGCTTCGCGATGCGAGGACATCCTTAACCGCGCGCCGCGTTGATGAACCGAGCTACGGCTCTGCGATCCCGCACCACGATCTCGCGATCGCCCACGAGCACCGCAATGTCACCGCGGCGGGCGTCCTTGACGTACATGAGGATTTGGCCGTCGAATGGGGGGATCTCGACATGGGCAGGAGCCGAGCGGCGCGCGCCTCTGAGAGCCTGGGCTGGCCCGGCCGCGGCGACTCCGGCGACAGCAATAGCCGCCGAACCAGACCCGATTAGAAAGGCCCGTCTTGAACTGTCCGACAAGTGACTCCTCCGTTCATTTGGTGCGCGGGCAAAGGGATGGATTGCAATGTCGGACGAACCCGCTTCCCAAGCTAGGAGGATGGGAAGCAGACTCGTCCGGTTTTGTCGCGGCGATCTTCAGTCGGTCATGCGAGGTAGGTACCCGGTCAGCCGTCGATGATGCGTGGAACGACCATCTGTTAGCGATTCGTAAGAAGGTCTGAGGTGGTGGAAACAACAGTTGACCGATGAGCAGTTCCGGGAGCTGCGACGCAAGTCGACGGAGCGCCCGTTCTCCGGCGCGCACGTGCACCCGCCGGGGTCCGACGGGTTCTACCGCTGCGCTGGACGCGAGGCACCGCTGTTCGCCGCCGACGCGCAGTTCGATTCGGGGACGAGCTGGCCGAGCTTCACCGGCATGGTTGCTGACAGCGTCGAGTTGCGACGCGATTTCAGTGTCGCGGCATGCCGCGCACTGAGGCGCTGTGCCAGCGTTGCGTGTCACCTCGGTCACCTGTTTAAGGAC
>JACCXE010000251.1 GCA_013697265.1 Actinomycetota bacterium
TCCTTCTGCAGCACGAGCGCTTCGATCTCTTGACCGAGGCTCACGATCTCAGAGGGGTTGACGTCGTGGCGGATGCTCAGCTCACGGCTGGGGATCACGCCTTCGGACTTGAATCCGATGTCGAGTAGAACTTCGTCTTTGTCGACCTTCACCACGGTGCCGGTTACGAGGTCGCCGTCTTCAAACTCGACGATCGTGGCGGCCATGGCATCTTCGAGGGAGATGCCCTCGAGGTCGTTCAGGGTGATGACCTTTGGTACGTACTCGTCTTGCAATGTGTCTGACATAGGTAGGTAGGGGTGGCTTTCCGGAAAGGCCGCCGTGAAGCACGGAACGGCTGAAATGCAGGCCTGGCGATTGTACTAGAGCCAACCTTCGGTTGGCTAAGGCAGCTGGTTTCTATGGTCGGCCTTCGGCCGATCCTTAGCTAAAGGAGCGGCTAGCTGAAGAAGCGACCCTCGGGCCGGCGCCCGCGGGCGGCGGTGAGAAGTGCACCGAGCGCAACCAGCGCAGCACCAGCCAGCAGTTGGATCGTGGTGGCCTGACTGTCGTTGCCGGTGCGAACGATTGTGGTGCGAAGCCTGGTCGCCGAGCGCACTGCCGTGCTGGTGGGCGCGGCGGTGGTGGGCGCCCCGCCGACGCGGATGGTAGTAGTGGGCCGCGTTGCGGTGGTGCTCGTGGTTGTCGCGGGTTGAGCAGGATCCGTTATCGCCACGTCGGCGATCGAGTAGGTGGTGGTGGCCTGCGCATAGTTGTAGAAGCCGAAGCGGCCACCAATCGGGAACGACCCGGGCTCGTCGAACACAACGGACGCGGCCGAAGTCGACGGGTTGATCTTCTCGACCTTCACCCGCGAGGAGCTGTAGGTGACGCGCAGGCGGTTCACCATGTCGGGCGCCCAGCCTTTGCCGGCGCCGAAATCGGTCTTGATCACGGTGCAACCGGCGGGGTCGTCGACGTGCTTCCAGAAGCACGGCAGTTGGTCGGCCGTGTTGGTGCTGCGCACATTGAAGTTGCCGTTCACCCGCATGAGGCTCATGCCCTCGTTGGCGCCGCCCGCCTCGGTGGTGCGCTTCCAATCGATGAGCACGAAGTTGTTGATGCAGTCGGCTGTGCCGCAGTTCGGCTCGTTGCTCGGCTGCAAGTAACCGACCAGCACGCCGATGTAATCGTCGTCGGCACCGTTCGGAGTGATGTCGACGACGAACGATCCGGCGTTCATCGTCTTGGGGCCCACGAAGTACGTAGGCGAACCACTCTGGGTCTGCGTAACGCTGCTGCCGTTACCGGCGACCTGCCAGCTGCCGCCGCTCGCCGAGCCCTGCTGCGTCCAGCCCGCCAAGGACTCGACCGCCGCCGAAGCGGTCGGCCCGAACACGGCCAGGCCCACGAGCAACAGGCCAACCGATACGCACAAAACGCCCACACGGGAGCGGAAAGTCCGTTTCATGGCCGGCAGGGTACTAATGCGACGCATGTTTACGAACGATCGTCAGCCACTCGGGGTGGGTGAGATCAGGCGGGTCCGAACGGTACGCGCCAGGGGTGACGGACCAGATCGCGTCTACGGCGAGGCCGACCGACGCGCACAACAGCCGCAGTTCCCGGGGCGTGAACACGCTCGTGTGGAGCTGCGCCGGGATCGGGACGCCGTCGCTATCGCGCACCTCGGTGATCTCGGTGTTCACGCCGCTAGCCGCATCAAACGTGTCGGTGCTTTCGAGGTGTTGCAGCAGGAAGTAGGCGGAGAACGCGCTGAACGCGCCGCGGCCGCTGGCCTTGAGCGCCCGTGCGATACCCGCGAGCACCGCGCCATCCTCATCGCCCACGAGACCGAAGCCGCCTTGGCAGAGCGATATCACTGCGTCGAACTCTTCGTCGTAGGGCAGGGCACGCGCGTCGCCGCGCACAAAGGTCGCTCCGGCCGGCGCGTTCGCGTTCGCGATGTCGACGAAGCGCTGCGAGATGTCGACGCCCACGACTTCGATGCCGCGCGCCGCCAGCGCGTGCGCGTGGCGGCCCGGCCCGCAGCCCACATCGAGCACGCGCTCCCCCGCCTTCAGGCCGAGTCGTTCGACGATGAACGCGACTTCGTTCTCGGTGCCTTTGGTGAACGAATAGCGCAGGTACGCGTCACCCATGTGCTCGGCGAGCGGCTCGAACCAGTGGCCCTCGGTCATGGGGCGGCGAGGAAGTCGGGTACGACTCCTAGTCGCTCGCGGAGGTTCTTCACCGCAACCGCCTCGAAGGCGGACGGCCATTCGAGGCCATATCCCGCGATAAGTCGTCGGCCGCGGGTGAGGACTTCGTTGGCGATCGCGAACTCAAACGCGAGCAGCGATTGGAATGTCGGCTGCACCGCGGGCAAGTTGGCGATGACCCAGCGCTGTTCGGTGCTCAGCGCGTCGGCGGGGCGGCCCCCGTCGACGCGCGTGTCCGTCTCGGCGAGCAAGACCGTCGTCAGCAGCCCGATTGTGTGGCCGAGCCCGGTGAAGTGCGAGATGTGTTGGCCGCGCTGGAGGAACTTGATGAGCGGCCCGGCCAAGCCCCGCAACTGTTCGCGCACGGCGTAAGCCACGGCGTCGGGATAGTTGTCGTAACGCCGGCCCGACAGCAGCCCGACCGTGAAACCGTCCTGCGGGTCCCACGCAGCAGCGGTGTCGGCCCACACCGACAGGTCGAAGGTCAGCCCGTCCGCGGTGACCGCGTTCACGATGAACGGAGCGATTGGTCGATCGGCGAACACCGTCGGAGTGATCGCAGCGAGCCACTGCTGCCAGTCGTCCAGGAATGACCGGACATCGGACTCGCGCACGATCACCTTGAGATCGAGGTCACTCCACTTGTCCGCGGTGCCCGTCGCAATCGAACCGTGCACCTCGACGTCGACGACGCGCTCGTCGGCCAGCAGAACCTCCATGGCGCGTCGGTGCAGGCCGGCGTAGCGCGCGTCCACAGCCTCGGAGCCCCCCACGTGACTATTCGGCCTCAGCCAGTGCGACGAGCGCCCGAGCCCAGTGCGCGGCCATACCGGGGCCACCGTGGCCTTCGTCGTCGACGATAACGAGCTCGCTCCCGGGCCACGCTCGGTGGAGGTACCACGCATTGTCGAGTGGACCGCTTACGTCGAGCCGACCGTGCACGATGGTGCCGGGGATCGCGGCGAGGCGCGGCGCGTCGCGGAGCATCTCGTCGCCGGCCAGCCAAGCGTTCTGACGCCAGCAGTGCGTTACCTGCCGAGCGAAGCCGAGCCGGAACGTCGAAGCGTCGTAACGCGGGTTCGCCCGGATGACCGGAGTCGTCGCGACATGTGCGTTCTCCCACGCGCACCACGCATCCGCCGCCGCTTGGCGTACGCCGGCATCGGCGTCCATCAGCAAGTCGTTGTAGGCGTCGACCAGTCGCAGCCCACGGAATTTCTCGGGCACATGCTCATGGAACGCCTTCCACTCGGCAGGAAAGAACCTTCCCGCGTGCACGGTCAACCAGTCGATGTCGGCCGCGGTGCCGGTGCTCACGGCGCCGAGGACGAGGCCACGAACGCGCTCCGGGCAACGCTCGGCGTAGGTGGTGCCGAGCATCGATCCCCACGAGACACCAAAGACAATCCAGGTATCGATGCCGAGGTGGACGCGCAGCGACTCGACATCGGCCACGTGGCGGTCCATGTCGATCGCGTGCCACGCCACGCCTTCTTCGCTGGCGTGCGGGGTGCTGCGACCGGCGCTGCGCTGGTCGAACAGCACAGCGCGATGCAGCTGCGGATCAAAGTTGCCCCGGGCGCCGACGGTGCAGCCCGAGCCGGGCCCGCCATGGAGGTAGACGACGGGCACGCCGTCGGGGCGACCGACCTGCTCGTAGTAGAGGACGTGGCCGTCGCCGACGTCGAGGCGGCCGGTGTCGAACGGCTCCGTTTCGCTACTTGGCATCGGCCCAGGTGTCGCCCCACCCCAGGTTGACCTCCAGGGGGACGTCGAGGGCTGCCGCGTCTTGCATTGCCTTGAGGGTGGCCGCTTCCGCCGCCTTCTCTTCCTTCTTCGGCACCTCGAGCACGATCTCGTCGTGCACCTGCAGCACGATGCGCGACGAGATCAGGCCCTGGGTTTCCAGTTCCTGGTCGAGCGCGACGAGCGCGACCTTGAAAATGTCGGCGGCGAGGCCCTGGATACCGGCGTTCATCGCTTGACGCTCGCCCGCCTGGCGGATGCGGAAGTTCGGTGAGGACAATTCGGGGATAGGACGGCGGCGCCCGAACAGCGTTTCGGTGTAGCCGCGGTCACGCGCTTCTTTCACGCTGTCGTCCATGTAGGCCTTTACGGCCGGGAACGCGACGAAGTACGCGTTGAGGATCACACTGGCTTCGTCGACCGGAATGCCGAGGCGCTGGGCCAGGCCGTAACTCTCCATGCCGTACGCGAGCCCGTAAGAAACCATCTTCGACTTCGACCGCTGCGCGACCGTGACGTCGCCCGGCTCGACGTTGTAGATGCGCGCCGCGGTGATCGCGTGAATGTCGTCGCCATTCGCGAACGCGCTGGTGAGGCCCGGATCGCCCGACAGGTGCGCGATCACACGCAGTTCGATCTGGTTGTAATCCGCTACCAACAAGCGGCAACCCTTGGCCGGCACGAAGGCGCGGCGGAACTGCCGACCTTCGTCGCTGCGGACCGGGATGTTGTGCAGGTTCGGCGTCTCGCTTGACAGGCGGCCGGTGCGGGCGACGGTCTGGTTAAACGACGCGTGGATGCGCCCGTCGTCCGCGATCTCGGCTGCGAGCGTTTCGCCGTAGGTGTTGCGCAGCTTCTCGACCTCACGCCACCGCAGGAGCTTGGCGATGATCGGATGCTCGTCTATCAGCTTCTCGAGCGACGCCGCGTCGGTGGAGAAGCCGGTCTTGGTGCGCTTGGACGGGTTGAGCGCGAGCTTCTCGAACAACACCTCGCGTAGCTGTGGCGTGCTGTTGACCTTGAATGGGCCACCGGCCAGTTCGTGGATCTCGGTTTCGAGTTCACCGACCTGCTTCGTGAGCGACGTAGTGAGGTCGTGCAACCAGTCGCGGTCTACTGCGATGCCGGCGACCTCCATTCGGGCCAGGACCCGCACGAGCGGCCGTTCGATCTCGTCGTACAGCTTGCTGAGGCCCCGCGCCTCGAGCGCGCCGCTCAGCGGCTCGATCAGGCGGGCCAGCGCGACGGCGCGGGTGCCGGCGACGTTGACCGCCGACGGTGCGGTGTCGTCGAGCAGCAGTTGGCCTTGCGACGACGCCGCGCCTTCGGCGTCGAGGGTGATGCCCAGGTAACGCAGCACGAGCTCGTTGAGGTCGTAGCCGGACTGGGCCGGATCGACGAGGTACGCCGCTATTTCGGCGTCGAGCGCGAGGCCCGGAATGTCGAGGCCGAGCGGCAACAACGAGCGCATCAGCGTCTTCGCGTCCGCAGCGGTGACGGCGTTCGGCTTGCTGAACAAGTCGTTGAGCGCGGCGACGACCTTGGCGTCGTTGAGCAACGCCGCGGGAATCCACGATGCGGCGTCGGTGGCATCCGGTCCGCACACCGCGAGGCCGGTGAGCGGGCTGCGACCGGGCCGGCCCTCCCACGCCCCGATCACGGCGACACAGGTGAGTGCTTGCGCGAACGCGACGACGTCGGCCGCGGCCGATAGATCGGTGACGGTGACGTTGATCGAGTCGGCGACGGGTGCGGCGGAGACCGGTTTGATGTTCTGGGCAGCGACAGTGCCACGCCCGTCGGCGCCGAACGCGTCGAACAGCCGGTCGACGAGCGTGCGGAACTCGAGGAACGAGAACAAGTCGCGCACCTCGGCTTCGTCCCATCCCCCCCACACGATGTCTGCGGGGTCGATCGTGTCGAGGTCGACGTCGCGGATAAGCGGGATCACCTCCGCGTTGGCCCGCACCTTGTCTTTGTGCGTGGCGAGATTCTCACGCAACTTCGGCGTGAGTTCGGCCAGGTGTTCGTAAATGCCGTCGAGGCCGCCGTACTGGTTGATCAGCTTGGCCGCGGTCTTTTCGCCGACGCCGGGCACGCCGGGCAGGTTGTCTGACGGGTCGCCCCGGAGGGCCGCGTATTCGGGGTACACCGTGGGGTGCACGCCGGTGCGGGTGACGATGCCGGCCTCGTCGTACAGTGCGTAGTCGGACACGCCCCGCTTGTTGTAGAGCACGCGGATGTGCGGGTCTTCGACCAGCTGGTACGCATCGCGGTCGCCGGTGACGATGATGATGTCGTCACCGCGATCACGGCCCTGCGTGGCGAGCGTGGCCAGCACGTCGTCGGCTTCGAAGCCGACGATCTCGAGCATGGGGATCTTGAGCGTTTCGATCACCTGGCGGACCAGGCCCATCTGCTGGCGCAGGATGTCTGGAGCCGCCTCGCGGCCCGCCTTGTAGTCGTCGACCATGCCGTGGC
>JACCXE010000260.1 GCA_013697265.1 Actinomycetota bacterium
TGGTGACGCAGTTCTTCGACGTGACGAGCAGCGTGTCGCGCGTGCCGAAGTTCGCGAACCTCACGCGGGAATGGGTGATCTTGCAGCGGATCAATCTCGGGCTCTATGCGATCCTCGCCCGTCTCGAAGCCAACCTTGACTGGCTCGGCATCTCAAAACAGCTGTGGAGCTTCACCGACGTCGAACCAGTGACGGAGCTTGGCCGACAAGAAGCGGAGTGGTTGGCCACAATTTCCTCGTGAGCAACACGGTCATCATCACGAGCCCAGACAAGGTCATGTTCAAAGACCGCGGCGAAACCAAGGCCGACCTCGCCGCGTACTACGAGGCAGTTGAGGCGCCGCTGATGGCCACCATTGGCGGCCGGCCGGTGCTGCTCCAGCGATATCCAAACGGTGCCGGCGGCCCGTCGTTCTTCCAGAAGCGGGTGCCCGAGAAGCGCCCCGACTGGTTGCAGACCGCGGTCGTGTCCACGCCCAACGGCACCACCTCGGACGCGTTGGTGGCCGCCGACCTGTCCCACGTGTTGTGGGCCGTGAACCTCGGCTGCCTCGGCTTCCACCCGTGGGCGTATCACGCGGCCACGCCGGACTTCACCGACGAGTTGCGCATTGACCTCGATCCATCGCCCGGTGTTACCTTCGACATGGTCCGCGAGGGCGCGAGCGTTGTGAAGACACTGCTCGACGAGTTGGGCATCGCCGGCTTCCCGAAGACCACGGGCTCACGCGGCATCCACGTATACGTCAACGTCGCGCCCGGACTGGACAGCTATGAGGTGCGGGCCGCCGCAGTAGCGCTGGCGCGCGAACTGGAACGGCGGCGGCCTGACCTCATGACGTGGCAGTGGTGGAAGGAAGAGCGCGGCACTCGCGTGTTCATCGACTACAACCAAAACGCGCCGCACAAAACCGTGTTCGGTGCCTGGGGCGTGCGCGCCACGGAGGATGCCCGCGTGAGCGCGCCCTTCACGTGGGACGAACTGCCGACGGTAGAAATCGGTGACCTCACTATCGCCACGGTGCCGCCGCGACTCGCCGCCAACGGCGACCCGTGGGCTGCGATGTACGACAACCCGCAGTCGCTGCAGCCACTGCTCGACATGAGCGCCAGCGACACGGCCAACGGAATGATGGATGCCCCGTGGCCTCCGGTGTATCCAGCCCAGCCCAACGAACCACCGAGGGTCAACCCAAGCCGAGCGAAGAAAAAGACGACCTAACTTTCGGCGAGGACGTCCACGATCGACACGGTTTCGGGAGGCACTACCTGCGCGTAGGTGCAGGACTGTGGCTCGCGGTCGGGGCGGAAACGGCGGTACGACGCCGCGTGGCGGATGCGTTGGCCTTGGAAGTGGCCGTAGGCCACTTCCACCACCAGCTCGATGCGCAACGGCTCCCACGACATGTCCTTCTTGGCGTTCCAGCGGTTGCCGGTAGGCGCGTTCACGCCTCCGGACGCCGACAGGTTCGCCCACTCGGCCCAGGGGTGGCCTTGGGCCGCGTTGTCCCGGTAGGGCGCGAGGAAGTCGACAAGTTCTGCCCGCTTGGCCACGGTGAAGCTGCCGGTGACGCCGATGTGGTGCAGAGCGCCGTCGTCGTCGTAGAGGCCGAGCAGTAGCGAGCCGACACCCTGGCCGTCTTTGTGCATGCGGAACCCGGCGACGACGCAGTCGATGGTGCGCTCGTGCTTCACCTTGATCATGGTGCGCTGGCCCTGGGTGTAGGGACCGTCGGCTTTCTTGGCCATCACGCCGTCGAGGCCGGCGCCCTCCCACTTCTCGAACCAGTATTCGGCGGTCGGCAGGTCGCGGGTGAGCGGGGTCACATAGATACCGGGCCCGGCGTTAGCAAGAGCGGCCTTGAGACGGGCCCGACGTTCGTCGAAGGGCAGCGCCGTGAGGTCCTGGCCGTCCGCGGCAAGCAGGTCGAAGGCGACGAACAACGCCGGGAGCTCTTTCGACAGTTTCGCGATGCGCGACGCCGCCGGGTGCACGCGCAGACTCAACAAATCGAAGTCCACCTTGCCGCCTTCACCGACAATCACGAGTTCGCCGTCGATCACCGAATCGTGGGGAAACGATTCCTTCACGGCCTCGACGACCTCGGGAAAATAGCGAGTCAGCGGTTTCGAGTTGCGGCTCCCCAACTCGACGTCGTCGCCATGGCGGAAAATGACAGAACGAAACCCGTCCCACTTCGGCTCGTAACGCCATGCGTCGCCTTCTGGGATCGTGGGCGAAGATTTTGCCAACATCGGCGACACCGGTGGCTTCACGGGTGTGTCCACAGTCACGACGGTAGCCACCGAATACCCTTTCCGACAGCGAGGGGGTTGGCGTGCTGCCACTAAGCGCCATCATTTTAGGAATTGGTTCGTTCGCGGCGACGCTGGCCCTGGTCCCGCTCGTCCAGCGCGTCGCGGTACTGCATGACGTAACCGCTGCGCCGCGCGCCGACCGGCTTCACACCAACCCGACGCCGTACTTGGGTGGTGTCGCGATCGTGTTGGTCGCCGCCGCCGCGTCACCCTTTATCGGCCAGTGGGAAACCGAAGCCGCAGTCATCGTCGCAGGCGCCGTGCTGCTCGGCGTGGTGGGATTGCTTGACGACTTGTTCACCTTGCCGCCCGCGCCACGACTCGCAGCCGAGATCTTCGCCGCGCTCCTCGCCGCCGCAGTCGGTGCCCGTGTCCAGATATTCGGCGGCCCGACCGATATCGCGCTGACCGTCGGCTGGCTCGTCGTGGTGACGAACGCCTTCAACCTTGTCGACAACATGGACGGTGCCGCCGGCGGCATCGCGTCAGCGAGCGCGGTCGCGCTCGCCGTTACTGCGGGCCTCAACGGCCAGGTTCTAGTCGGAGGGCTCGCCGCCGTGGTTGCCGGCAGTTGTGTGGCGTTCACCCTCTACAACTGGCACCCGGCCCGGATCTTCATGGGCGACGCCGGCTCGCTTCCCCTCGGCTATTTGCTCGCCGCGATGGCACTGAAGCTCCGCTTCCCGGTTCCCCACGCCTCCAGCATCACTGCGATTGTGCTGTTCACCGCGCCCGCACTCTTCGACACAACGCTCGTGGTGATCTCTCGCATCGAGCGCCACCAGCCGGTGTACCTCGGCGGCACCGACCACACGTCGCACCGACTGCTGCGCCTCGGTTGGTCCACCCACGTCGTCGCCGCCCTTATCACTGCCGCCGCCGCGATCTGCGCCGGCCTCGGCGTGATCGTCGGACGGGGCATTGTCCCCGCGCTCCCCGTCGCGATCCCCACCGGCGTGCTCGGCGTCACCGCGTTGGTGGCGCTGCTACGACTCCCCGCAGAAGTCGCTGAGAAAACTCGGCCATGACACCCCGCCACGACCCAACTGAGCGGCGCATGCGTCGTCTCACGGGGCAATCAGCCAAATGGCCGGCGTGGCGCAGGCGCCGTCGTCGTCGTCGGAAGGCGGTCCGCGCGTCCTCGCAACTGCCGGGGGCGCCTCGGAGTTCGTCGAAGCGCCACCCAGGCCGCCGAGTTATCTGGGCGATCGTCGTGGTGTTCTTGGCCCTCGCCGCGTGGGCCGCGTTCGACGTGCACTCGGCGCGGCGCGATCTCATATCGGCCCGCAGCGAACTGAACTCGGCCGCGTTAAATCTGGGTTCGGCCACCGACGCAGCGGCAGCCACGAGCCTCCGCGGCGCAACCCGCAACGCGGTGCACCAGACAGCAAGGGCCGAGAAACGTTTGCGCCGGGCGCCGCTGCTGCGGGTGGCGGGCGTTGTGCCGGGCCTCAACACCCAACGCGATGGCCTGTTCCGCGCCGTGCGTGTCGCGCACGACGCCGCCGTGATCGGTGACCAATTGACCGGGCAGGTCGAGGAGTTGCGCGACGCGCTCACGGTGCGCAACTCGTCGGTTGACCTCGCTGCCGTCGCCCGGTTGTCCTCCGCCGCGCACGATGCGGGCCGCGCCCTTGCCGGCTTGCCCCGCACCCACCGCGGCGCGCAATGGTCGCCGTTGGCGCACGCGACAAGCGACCTCGACGACGTGCTGTCCGACACCGCGCACCGACTCACGGTCGGCGGCAACACGATGGCCGTAGCCCGGGACCTGCTCGGTGGCAACGGACCCCGCCGATTGCTCATCGCGCTCCAGAACAACGCCGAGATGCGCGACCAAGGCATGGTGCTGAGCGTCGCGGTGGCCGAAACGAACAACGGGTCGCTGCGCGTCACGCGCTCGGCCAGCGTCACCGAACTGGTGCTGCCTAGGCCCGTTACCGACGTGGAGCTTCCGCAGGGCACCCGCGAGGTGTTCGGATCTCTCGCCCCGCTCCAGTACTGGCAGTCGGTGAACGCGAGCGCCGACACCGCGCTCGCAGGCGCCGCCTTGCGATCGATGTACAGGGCGGCCACGGGCGACACCATCGACGGCGTCGTCGCCCTCGATGTCCCTGCGCTGGCCCGCTTGCTCGCTATTACCGGGCCCGTCGACGTGTCTGACCTCGGGCAGATCTCGGCGGACAACGCCGGTCAGGTTCTGCTCAACGACCAGTACGCCGGCGTGGACACCACGCTTCGACGGGAACGACTGAGCGACGTGGTGGCCGCGGTGATCGCGCGTATTCAGGCCTCGTCGCTCAACACGACCTCGCTCGTGCGCGCCTTGGGCGACGCGGCTGGCGGTGGCCACGCTTGGGTCACGTCGGGTCGCCCAAACCACCAGCGCTCGTTAGAACGCGCCGGCCTCAGCGGCACGCCCGGCAGGGTGCTGCCCGAACGCACGATTCACGTGGCGGTTCAAAACGGCAGCGGCTCCAAGCTCGACTGGTTCGTGGACCCCAAAGTGGACGTGAACGTGTCGGTTACCCCCGACGGCACCGCAGTCGTCACGACCAAGATCAGCGTGCCCAACCGCGCCCCGGTGTCGCCTCCTGCCTCCGAGCAGTTCGGGCCCTTTCTGCCCGGCGACGCCCCCGGGCTCTACCGGGCCCGGGCGTATTTCTGGGGCCCATCGACCGGCGACCAACTCAACAGCGTCGTTGAATCGGGCCTGCGGCTGAACTTCATCACCTCCGAAGTGGCGCCGGGCGAGACGAAATCCGTCGAATTTTCAACGATAATCCCCAACGCCATCCGAAACGGCGCTCTGCGGCTGCGGTTCGTGCCCCAACCACGCGCACGCCCGATGAAACTGCGGGTGAACGTGTCGGGTCTGGGTTGGAAAGTGAAATCGCCGGGTACCGTGCCGGTCGAATGGGACAAAACCGTGAACCTAGAATGGCAACTAAGCCACTGACCCGGAAACGAATGCTTTCGTCCGGAGCGCAGGGCCGATACGCTGTCGGGATGCTGGCAAATGCTATGAAACCCCTTCGACGCGCCGCGGCCCTCGCGCTCGTCGCTACTGCTCTTGCTTTGAGCGCTCCGGCGGCTATGGCGCAATCCACCGGGCCGTACCCCGGGAACCCGACTACTACCACCCCACAGCCCACTTCGGCTGTGATCGATCTCGGTCTCAAGCCCCTGGGTGCGAAGTTCACGGTGTCTCAGTGCGGCTTCTTGCCCGGCACCATCGTTCGCTTTGTCGTGAACAACGTGGTCATCACGCCCGACGTGGTCGTCGACACCAATGGCTGCGTCCAAGAGACCTTCGAGATCAGCCCCAGGCTGGTTGCCTTGGGCCGGCCCGCCGGCCTGCGGCTGCTCGCTGCCACCGGTCTTGCCGCCCCGGGCACCAACGTCCAGGTCAAGGTCAACGGTCAGGCGATCACGGTCGGCCCGATCGGCTCGGTCGTCACCTCCGTCGCCACCGGTACCGGCTCCAATGGCGCCTCGCGCACCGTGCAGGTGAAGTTCACGGTCGTGAAGCCCGGCACCACCGACACGTCCGGCCTAGCCCGCACCGGCACCACGATTCTTCGCTGGTCGCCGCTGGGCGCCGGCCTCGTCGCCATCGGCTACCTGCTAGTGCTGGTCACCCGCCGCCGACGCGACGCCGAAGCGATCTAGTCGCCCCACCAAGATCTACTGAAGCGGCCGCCCTCCGGGGCGGTCGTTTCTGTTTCTACACGCGGCCGCCGTAGGGCCTGCGGGGTGCCCGCCGGGAGATTAGAGATATTCGACGTTGTCGCCGGCGGGGACGGCGCGACGGCAGTCGAGCACGTATTGCGCATGTTCGGCGACGGCTTTCACGTCGAACGCGTCGTGGTTCGTGAGCATCACGACTACGTCGGCAGCAGCGAGTTCCTCGTTGGTGCACTCGACGCGTTCCACCATGCCAAGCGCCATGCCCGAGTCGACGTGCGGGTCCGCGGCGCGCACCTTGGCGCCGAGACCGGCAAGCAGCACCGCGACGTTGACCGACGGCGACTCGCGGGCGTCGCTGGTGTTGCGCTTGTAGCCCAGGCCCAACACGAGGACGCGGCTGCCTTTGACCGCGAGCTCGCGTTCGTTGAGCGCGCGGGTGACGCGACGCACCACATAGGACGGCATGTGCGCGTTGACGTCGTTGGCCAACTCGACGAAACGAAAGCTCTCACCGAGCGAGCGGCGCACCTGCCACGACAGGTAGCTCGGGTCGACGGGCAGACAGTGCCCTCCCACTCCGGGGCCGGGCCGGAAGGGCATAAACCCGAACGGCTTGGTGGACGCGGCATCGATCGCCTCCCACAAGTCGATACCAAGTTCGCCCGCGAACATGGCGAGTTCGTTCACGAGCGCCACGTTGACGTGGCGGAAGGTGTTCTCGAGCAGCTTGCACAGCTCGGCCTCTTTGGGCGTGGAAACGGGCACGGTTTCGGTGACCAGTTGTGAATAGAACTCGTCAACCGCGGCCAGTGACGCTGCGTTGATGCCGGACACGACCTTGGGCGTGGACACAAAGGTCCACACGGTGTTGCCGGGGTCGATGCGTTCGGGGCTGTAGCCGACCAACACATCGGTGCCGATATCAAGTCCGCTGCCCTCGGCCAATAACGGCACCAGCAGCTCTTCGGTGGTGCCGGGATACGTCGTCGATTCCAGAATCACGACTGCACCCTTCTTCAACGCAGGTGCCACCGTGCGCGCTGCCGCTTCCATATGGGACAGGTCGGGCAGCGTCTCGCGCAGCGGGGTGGGCACTGTGATCACCGCGATGTCGAAGCCGACGAGGTCGGCCGTATTGGAACTCGGCGTGTAACGACCGGCGTCGAGCGCGGCGCGCAGTTCGGTGGAATCGATGTCTTCCACGTAGGACTCGCCCGCCGCGAGCTTGGCCACGCGTACCGGGTCGATCTCGTAACCGACGACGTCGAAACCGACCTCGACCGCGCGCATGGCCAGCGGGAGCCCGACATAGCCCTGGCCGACAACGACGAGCCTGCGACGTGATTCGGTCATCGCTCTATCCTTGCATCCCGTGGGGATATGGGCCGCACTCGTGTGGATCGTCGTCGGGGTTCTTATGAGTACGGCGGCGCGGGCGATTTTCCTGCGCGTAACGCGCGCCGCACGCCGCGGTGAGGACGCACTGACGGGCCTGCCGACCCGGGGCGCGGGCCAGAGCGTGCTCGACGCATTACGCGCGGGCGACGCCGTGGCGATGATCGACCTCGACGGGCTGAAGGACACCAACGACACGCTCGGCCACGCCGCGGGCGACGGCGAGCTCGTGGCGCTAGCCCAGCACCTCGCCAGCGGGATCCGGCGAGGCGACACCATCGCGCGCTGGGGCGGCGACGAGTTCGTCGTGGTGCTCCGAGCCGGGGGCGACGCGGGTGCCGATGTGATCGACCGCCTGCGCTCGTCGTCGCCGGTGGGCTTCAGCGCCGGCATGGCGGTGCACCGCGACGGTTCCGGCACCGAAACACTGGCCGAGGCCGACGCCGCGCTTCTGGCGGCCAAACGGGCGGGCGGCAGCCAAGTGGTCGCAGCTTGAGGTCGATGCGCGCCGCCAGTGCGGTCGCGCTCGCGCTGACTTTCAGCCCGTGTCAGTCGTCGAGTTTTAGAGCCGACACGAAGGCTTCTTGGGGGACTTCGACGCGACCGATGTTTTTCATCCGCTTCTTGCCCTCCTTCTGCTTTTCGAGCAGCTTGCGCTTGCGGGTGATGTCGCCGCCGTAGCACTTGGCCAGCACGTCCTTACG
>JACCXE010000261.1 GCA_013697265.1 Actinomycetota bacterium
GGACAACTCACGGCCAAAGGCCACCAGCGCGACCGGCTCCCACCTCGATGCCCGCTCCTCGATCAAGCCATGCCCGAGAACCCGCCAAACGCTACGACCCAAGCCGACTAATTCAACAGTCTCCTAGGCGGAGAAGAGGTCGGCGATTTCGAGCAGAGACGGGTCGACCGTCTTCAGTTCGCCCACCGCTTCGGCGAGCGGCACCCGCACAATCTGGCTGGCTTGCAAGGCGACCATCGTGCCGTAGGACCCGTCGTGCACGGCCTCGACGGCCGCCACACCAAAGCGTGTGGCGAGTACCCGGTCGAACGCGTTCGGCGTGCCCCCGCGCTGAATGTGACCGAGCACCGTGGCCCGAGTTTCGTAGCCGGTGCGCTTTTCGATCTCAGTAGCGAGCACGGCCCCGATGCCGCCGAGGCGCACATGACCAAAGGCATCTGTGTCGCCGGCTGCGAGCTCGAGCGAGCCCGCTTTGGGCGCCGCGCCTTCGGCCACGACCACGACCGAGGCGAAGTTGCCGAGTTCGTGACGCGCCGTGAGCGACGCACACAACTGGTCGATGTCGAAGAGCCGCTCGGGCACGAGCACCGCGGCCGCGCCGCCGGCGATGCCCGCGTAGGCCGCAATCCAACCGGCGTGGCGGCCCATTACCTCACACACGAGCACGCGGTGGTGGCTTTCGGCCGTGGTGTGCAACCGGTCGATCGCGTCGGTCGCGATCTGCACCGCGGTTTGGAACCCGAAGGTGAACTCGGTGGCGCTGAGGTCGTTGTCGATCGTCTTGGGCACACCCACCACAGGAGAACCGGCCTCGGTGAGGCGGTGGGCCATGCCGAGCGTGTCTTCACCGCCGATGGCGATGAGCGCGTCGATGCCGTGGTGTTGAAGCGTGGCCTGGCACGCTTCAAGCCCGCCCTCGATCGCCGAGGGATTGGTGCGACTCGAACCCAGGATCGTGCCGCCCTTGGGTAGCAGCCCGCGGCACACCTCGACGTTGAGCTCCATCCAACGGTCGTCGACAAGGCCGCGCCAGCCGTCGAGGAATCCGACGATCTCGTCGCCGAACGAGCGCTCGGCCTTGCGCACCACGGCGCGGATGACCGCGTTGAGACCCGGACAATCCCCGCCGCCGGTAAGAACGCCAAGCCGCAAGGGTCGCTACTGCTCCCCGACCCGGCGCGGTGCCTTGGGTTCGCTCTCTTTGGTTAGCGCGTGGACTTCGGCCGCGAAGTCGCCGGCGTCGTCGAAGCCCTTGTAGACGCTGGCGAAGCGGACGTAGGCGACTTCGTCGAGTTGGCGCAGGCCCTCGAGCACGGCCAGGCCGATGGCTTCGGTGGTCAGTTCGTTGCCGACGAGGCGTGACTGCTCTTCGACCTCAAAGGCCAGGGCTTCCATCTGATCGTCGGACACCGGGCGGTTCTTTGACGCGGCCCTGATACCGGCCACGATCCGAGCTTTCTCGAACGGGACAACTGCGCCCGAGCGCTTTACGACCACAAGGGGAACTTCTTCCACGCGCTCGAAGGTCGTAAATCGCCGACCGCAGGCCAGGCACTCACGACGACGCCGGATCGCACTGGCGTCGTCCGCCCCGCGAGAGTCGATGACCTTGTCATCGTCTGCCGAACAGAGCGGGCAACGCACGCCCCCACGCTACGACGTTTCGGGTCGCTATTTCCTCAGGGCAACGGTGACGCGCTCGCCAACCATGAGCATGCGGCCGTGACGCCGAGCCTCGAGTGACTGCACCAAGGGCCGAACGTCGCCCGTGGGCTGGGCTCGACGGGCCAGGGTCCACAACGTGTCGCCCGGCTGCACGATCATCGTGACGTCGGTAGCTAGGCGCACGTTTAGTGCGCTTACCGGCTGCCCAGCGGCGGTGAGGGGACCGCCGCCGGGCACGCCGGTCAGCTGATGGAGGCCGCCGCCTTTGAGGAGGCCGAAGCCGGCAGCAAACACGGCGGCGGCGCAGAGGAGCACTCCGAGACGGCGGCGGCGATACACCGCCTGCGAGGGCCGCATGGCACGAAACTGAAGGGGTTGATACCCGGGATGTACTGCCTGCATCTCTGCTCCTTTCGGTCTAGAAGGCGTTCTACAGAAGGGGTGTGACACCCGAACGACTGTTCGAACAATACCGAACACGCGTTCGTTGTCAAGACAAAAGTCGAACGGGTGTTTGCAATGCCCATTCGGCGTCGGTACGGTTTGCTGAACACACGTTCGCCCTCCGAAGGAGCCACATGTCACCCAGCGATCAGGTACTCACCGGCAAACGCCGGGAGATCCTCGAAGTCATCGAGGCGTCCTTGCGCGACCGTGGCTACCCCCCATCGGTGCGTGAAATCGGTGAGGCGGTGGGCCTCACGTCGTCGTCGTCGGTCCACGCCCACCTGTCCACGCTGCAGAAGCAGGGCTTCCTCCGCCGCGACCCCACGAAGCCCCGCGCCATCGAGGTGCGCTTCGACGCGAACTCAGGCACCCAGGTAGACAAGGCCCGCGTCCGCCACATCCCGCTGGTCGGCGACGTCGCTGCGGGCACCGGCGTGATCGCCGACGAACGGGTCGAAGAGCTACTGCCACTCCCCGAAGACTTCACGGGCACCGAAGCGGCCTTCGTCCTACGGGTTCGAGGCGACTCGATGATCGATGCCGCGATCCTCGACGGCGACTACGTCGTGGTGCGAAACCAGGTCGAAGCGCGCAACGGCGACATCGTGGTGGCGGGCATCCCCGGCGGCGAAGCGACCGTGAAGACGTTTCGCAAGAAGGGGGCCAAGGTCTTTCTCGAGCCGAGCAACCCCCGCCTGTCGCCTATGGAGTTCCCGGCGAACGACGTGGTGATCTACGGCAAGGTTGTGAGCGTTCTTCGCAGGCTGTAGCTCAAGGCGAGCGCGGCAAGAGCCAGACATACCACGCCGGCCAATCCGGCGCCCATCGGCACCCCGTTGGGCGCCTGCTGCTGATTCAGCACTATTGCGGCGCGGGGGATCTTGCCCGGCGTAGACGTTGTCGAGTTTGTCGTGTCGTTGCCAAAGCCGAACGACGACGTCGAGGTCGAGGTCGACTCGCTGCCCGTAACCTTTGTGGTCGCCGGGCTCTTGGTCCCGGTGGACTTCTTCGCTGCGGTCGTGGGGTTGGTGCCACTAATTCCGGGGGTTGGGCCCTCGACCGCGCCGAGCGCCTCGGCCGCGTTCAGGCGACCGGCGCCGCAGCGAGCGGCGCTGCAACCGGCGATTGGGTCGGTGGTCGACAGCAGCGTGTCGACGACCGCCTGACGGGTAAGGCCGCTCGCGAACAAGCTCGCCGCAACCGCGCTGACGTGAGGCGCAGCCATCGACGTGCCGGCGAGATAGGCGTAGCAACTGCTGTTCGACGGCGGGTCGCACGTTTTGCCCGCGTAGGTGGACAAGACCATGTGCGAGGTGTCCTGGCTGTTCGCCGGATCGCCGCCGGGGGCCACCATGCCCCACTTGGCGTTCCCATCGGCGCCGAGTAACCGGCCACCACATCGCCGGGGCCGGTCGCGCCGACCACGATCGCGTCGAGGTTGCCGTAGCCCTGCGTGCCGTACAACTCGCTGTTGCCTGAGGCGATGACGGGCAGCGCACCCAATCTCCACGCTTCCTCGACCGCGCCCTTCAACGGGCTCTGGCACGAGCCGAACACACCACAAAGGTCGAAGCCTTGCTCCTCGGCTCCGATGCTCAGGTTCACGACCTTGGCGTTGCCTTTCTGCACCACGTAGCGGATGCCGGCCCGCACGTCGTTGAGGTCCGCTGCCGGGTCGTCACCCGGGCTAGCCCCCGGCGAGAACACCCGAGCTACTACCAGCTGCGACGTGGGTGCGGCGCCGGAAATGCCCTTGCCGTTGCCATTGATCGCCGCGGCAATACCGGCGACGTGGGTGCCATGACCGTCGATGTCCTCGCCGCCGCTGGCGCACCGGTTGGCGTCGCCGCCGGTGTCGATGCAGGTGACCGCGTCGGCGACCTGTCCCGACAACTCCTCGTGGTTTCGGTTCACACCCGAGTCGACAATGCCGATCCGCACGCCGCCGCCAGTGCTGACCGACCACGCGCTCGGGGCGTGGATCTGGGTCAGGTTCCACTGCTGGTTGGTGTACGGATCGTCGGCAGCGGCCACCGGGCGCAGGCCCAACAGCGTGAGGCCGACCATGCCGATGACGACCGCGGGGCGCGAAAAACGACGGGAAGTGTGCGCTCGCATGCGCTTCCATCGTGCCACGACGCCGCGGCGAAGCCGTATCGGGCCAGGTTAAGAGGAGACGGTGCCCCGGACCCGCCGCAGGCTGATGCCCGTACCGGCGAGGGCCACAGCCAACAGGCCGACGCCAGCAGCACCGGCAGCGGCCGGGATGCCGCTGTCGTCACTGGTACCGGAGTTGAGCACGATCGCCTGACGAGGCTTGCGCGTCGTCGGGAATTCGAGGTGGGTCGGCTCCGACGGGACCACTATTTCCGCCGGGGTCGGTGCGGTCGGCGCCGAACCGGGCGCCGAACCGGGCGCCGACGTTGTTGCGGTGCTTCGGCGACGACCCGTGGTCGGCGACCCTGGAGTGGTCGTTTGCCCGCCGCCGCTGCTGCTGGTGCCGCCACCGTTGTTGTTCACCGACGCGTTCTTCGCGACCGCCCTGCCTACGTTCAGTCGGCCCTGGCAACCCTCACCGCAGCTCACCTTGTCGGCGGTATCCAGCAGCGTCTGCACGGCCTGTTCGCGGCTCAGGCCCTGCGACAGCAACAGCGCCGCGGCGCCCGAAACCATCGGTGCCGCCATCGACGTGCCCGACAAGTAGGCGTAGCAACTGGGACTGTTCGACGGCTGGCAGTTACCGCGCGTGAACGTGGACAGGATCATGTCTTTGTCGACGCCGTTGCTGTCGCCGCCCGGCGCGACCATGCCCCACTTTGTGCCTCTGGTCAATCCGTTCGAATAGCCGGCGACCGATCCGTTGCGAATGGTGGCGCCGACCACGATCGCGTCGAGGTCCCCGTAGCTGCCGTCGGCGCCGAACAGCGAGCCGTTCTCATTGCCCGCCGCGATCACGGGGATCGCCCCGGCGTCCCACGCGGCCTGCACCGCGGCGCCTAGCGGACTTCCCTCGTTGCTTCCACCGCCGACGAACCCGCCGAGGAGGCCGCCGCTGACGCCGAGACTGAGGTTGACCACCTTGGCGCCGTTGGCCACGACCCATTCGATACCCGCCTTCACGTCGTTGAGTTCGGCGCTGGGATCGTCAGAGCCGTTGTCCCTGAACACCCGGGCCACCACCAACTGCGCACCGGGAGCCACGCCGGCGACGCCCGTGTTGTTACCCATGGTCGCCGCCGCGATGCCAGCGACGTGCGTGCCATGCCCGGCGACGTCGTTACCCGCGCCTGAACCCGGGTCGCACTTGGCCTGGTCGCCGCCGGTGCCTACGCACGTGGCTGAGGCGACCACGCGGTCTTTGAGGTCGTCGTGGTTGCGGTTCACGCCCGAGTCGACGATGCCGATGCGGATGCGGCCACCGGTGGTGGTCGGCCACGCCGCGGGCACGTTGGCCCCTTCGGCCTGCGTGAGGCTCCACTGCCTGTCGGACAGCGGATCGTTGGAGGCGTCAGCGGGATGCACACCCAGGGCGGCGAGCCCGAGAGCAGCGCCCGCGGCGATGAGGCGCGGAAGTCGGCGGGAGGAAATCACCATTAGTTGACCATGGTGCCACGGCATTGGCCCCGCGCACGGTCGGCTAGGGCGGCCCCTACGCGGAAACAACGCCGACGATCGTGGCCCACACCGCTTCGAGTTGCACTCGGGTCACGAATTCACCCTGCGTATGGGCGAGCAACGGGTCACCCGGGCCGAAATTGGCCGCCGGAATCGCCTGCTCTGCGAAAAACGCCACATCTGTCCAGCCCAGTTTGGCTCGGGGCGGTCGGCCCGACCGCTCGACCAGCGCGGCGAGCAACGGATGGTCGAGCGAGGGCGGCGCGCCCATCGAGACGTCGATTTCGACCCAGGTGTCGCCCGTCAATTCGTCGAAGGCGTCGCCGACGACGTCTCGCACCGTGTGTCGGGCGGCGTCGAGGTCGTGGTCGGGCGCGAAGCGATGGTTGATCGTGATCGTGCATCGATCGGGTACGACGTTGCGGGCCACGCCCCCCGTTACGAGCACGACCTGCATGGCCTCGCGGTACTCGCAGCTGTCGATCACGGGTTGACGGCCGGGCCAGTCCCGCACCCGGTCGATGGCGGCGCCGGCGCGGT
>JACCXE010000265.1 GCA_013697265.1 Actinomycetota bacterium
CGCCCACGTCACCGTTCTGCCATCGCGCAACGAGGCTTTCGGCCTTGCGTTGGCAGAGTCATTGGCGAGTGGCACGCCCGTGGTCGGGTGCGCGGGCGGCGGCGCGGACGAAGTCGTGACCGACGACGTCGGGCGCGTCGTGACCTACGGCGATCCCGACGCGCTCTCCGCAGCGATCCTCGACGTGCTCGGCATGACCGGGAACCCCGACATCGCGGCGCGCTGCGTCGACCGCGCAGCTGTGTGGGACTGGCGACGGTCGATCGGACCGCAGCACGAAGCGCTTTATGAGCAGGCGTTAAACGGCAAGCGGCGCTAGCGGGTCGATCGCGGCGACTGCCGTCCCTTGATCGCTGCGCCCAGAAGGCCAGTTGTGCATCGGCGGCCACAGGTGGAACGATGCCGCCGCTGGCACGGCATCTGGCCGATCTCGGCGGTGGTCGTCTCGCTACAATCTACGGGCCGTGCGGATCTGCGTGTTAGTTCACCAATTCCCCGTCCGCTCCGAGACATTCATCGTCGATCACGTCGCCGGCCTGCTTGATCGCGGCCACGAGGTTGTCGTGCTGCCCCTGACGCCGCGGCCCACCGCGGAGTGGAACGTCCCTTCTGCCGTCGCCGCCATCGTGAACTCGACGGCGCCCAAGCCCGAGTCGATGCCGGCTGCCGGCTTTTCGCGCGCGGCCAAGTCGTTGGCGCTCGGGGTGAATGCCGTCATGCGGCACCACAGCAGGCCGCTGCGTGTCGCGCGCGACGACTCGATCACTACGCCACGCGGTTTCGGGCGCCGCCTTCTCCTCGCCGAACGTGCTGCGTCCGGCGGCCCGTTCGACGTGGTGCACGCACAGTTCGGCACGACCGCGAGCGCGGCCGCGGCGATACGCCGGCATGGCGTGTCCACCGCGCCGATCGTCTGTTCCGTCCACGGACAGGACGTCAACATCGACATAGGAAAACGCGGCGCACGCCTCGCCTCGCTGGCCTCGGAACTCGCCGTCGTAACGACTGGTACGGAGTTCATGCGTGAGGTCGTTGCCGGCGTCGGGGTGCCCGCGGGGCGAATCCGGATCTGGCCGCAAGGAGTCAATGTCGACAGGCCTCCCGTATCGCCTCGCCGAGCTCGCGGGTTCCACGTGCTGTCCGTCGGCCGGTTGGTTGAGTTCAAAGGAATTGACGACTCGTTGCGCGTTATCGCTGCCGCGCGTCCGCAGATCGAGGGCATTCGGTACACCGTCATCGGTGACGGCCCTCTGAGGTCATACCTCATCGAGTTGGCTCGCGGGTTGGCCATTGACGACATCACGACCTTCGCTGGCGCCCGAGACCATGCTGAGGTGCTCGCCGCCCACGCGGATGTCGATGTCTTCCTCCAGATGGGCAAGGTTGGCAGCGACGGGTCGTGCGAAGGGCAGGGCGTCGGCCCCGCCGAAGCGTCCGCGAGCGGGCTGGCGTGCGTCGTAACGGCGTCCGGCGGTCTACCCGAGGTGGTCCGGGCCGATGAGACGGGTCTCGTCTACCAGACCGGCGACATCGCCGCAGCGGCGGACGGACTTGTGCGCCTATCCAAGGATCCCGCGCTGCGGCGCCGGCTCGGCGACGCGGGTAGGGCGTTCGTATCTGCGAACTACTCGATGTCGGCCAGCATTGACACGATCGAGCAGATCTACGCCGACGCGATGGAGCAGTGGAATGAGCCGTGATGAGTTCGTGTTCTTCGCCCGACCCGACACCGACGACGACGAGCGTCGGGCGATCGAGCGCGTGCTCGCTTCGGGCTGGCTCACCTCGGGCGAGGAGTGCCGGCGTTTCGAGGCCGAGTTCGCCGAAGCGGTAGGCGGGCGCTTCGCGCTTGCGCTCAATAGCTGCACGGCGGCGATGCATCTTTCGTTGGAAGCGGTCGGCGTCCGCGACGGTGACCTCGTGATCACGACCCCGTACACCTTCGCGGCGACCGCAGAAGTGATTCGTTACCTCGGAGCGACACCCGTACTGGTCGACGTCGATCCGGTCACGCTCAACATCGATCCGGGGGCCCTGCGTCGAACCGTTGAGCGCCTCGAACACGGCGACTCCGTGGCGCTACCGCCTGCGCTACGCGACGGGCCGGTGGGCGCCGTGCGAGCGCTCATGCCGGTCCATATCGCCGGCCACCCCTGCGACCAGCAGGCGATCGCCGCGGTCGCTGACGGCCGCGATCTGGCGATCGTCGAAGACGCGGCGCACGCGTTCCCCGCGGCGTGGCACGGAGGGCCGATCGGTACCCACCCGGGTGGAAACTTCCGCCACGCCGTGTGTTTCAGCTTTTACGCAACCAAGACGATCACGACGGGCGAAGGCGGCATGCTCGTCACCGACGACGAGGCGATTGTCGACCGGGCCCGGGTCATGTCGTTGCACGGCATCAGCGCAACCGCGCGCGACCGTTACACCGCGGGTGGCTCGTGGGAGTACGAGATTTTGGCGCCCGGCTTCAAGTACAACTTGACTGATCTCGCCGCGTCGCTCGGCCGAGTGCAGCTGTCCAAGGCGATAGCGATGCGCGACCGGCGGGCGTCGATTGCGCGGACGTATAACGAGGCCTTCGCCGATCTGCCCGGTTTGGAGACACCTACGGTCTTGAGCGACTGCGACACGGCATGGCACCTCTACCAGCTTCGCGTCGACGCGCCGGCCGGCGCAGACCAACGGGCGGTACGGGCTGGCTTCATCGCCCTACTGCACGAAGCAGGAATCGGTACCAGCGTGCACTTCATCCCGCTGCATCTACACAGTTACTACCGCGACCTTTACGGCTATGCGCCCGAGGACTTTCCCGTCGCTCACCGCGAGTTCCTGCGCGAGATCTCCCTGCCGATATACAGCTCGATGACCGATTCGGCCGTGCAACGCGTCGTCGCTGCCGTACGTTCGGCTGCGTCCGAGCTTCTGTGACCACCGGATTGCAAGTCTTTAAACGGGCACTGGACATCGTCCTGGCCGGCATCGGTTTCGTGTTCACCTCGCCGTTGTTCGTAGTTGCTGCCGTCGCGATCAAGCTCTCCTCAAGCGGTCCGGTGTTCTATCGGGCCCAGCGTGCTGGCAAAGGCGGGGTGCCGTTCGTCATGCTCAAGTTCCGCACGATGCGAGTCGGCGCCGACGCGGCGAGCCGCATCACCGCAGGCGAAGACGACCGCATCTTCCCCACCGGACGCGTGTTGCGCAGGTTCAAGCTCGATGAGCTGCCCCAGCTCCTCAACGTCCTCCGAGGTGAGATGTCGATCGTGGGCCCACGGCCCGAAGACTTATCGATCGTCGAGGAGCACTACACGTCGTGGATGCGGGAGACCCTCGCGGTTGCGCCCGGGATCACCAGTCCGGGCTCATTGCACGGCACGATGTTGGGTGATGAACTCGGTTCCGCCGATCCCGAGGCCGACTACTTGCGTGACGTGTTGCCCCTCAAGCTGGCGCTGGAGTTGCAATACGTCCGCAATGCTTCACTCACGACCGACCTGCGACTGATCGTTCGTACCGTCCTACTTATCGGTCGGCGCACTACCGCAGAGCATGAGGCCGAGCTAGTCGATGCGCGTCGTCTGCTGAGCACCCTCGGTTGATAGCCGCTGCGTCAGATCGCAGCAAAAGACCGAATATTTCGAAGCTCGCCGGGGTGGCGCGCGATCCGCTGTCTCCCATTTAGCGCGCTACAGCTGCTTGACGTAGCGAAACCCTGTTTTCGTTTGGGCCTCTCGTTCCATGCCGATGGTCTCGTAGAACCGGATCGCCTTGACATTTGATGCTTTAACGGAGAGGCCGTACGACGGTACTGACGCTGCGCGCAAGTCGTCTTCCAGCCGGGTGATCAGAGCGAGGGCCACTCCGGCGCCTTGCGCCGCCGGGTGCACGACGATGCTGGTTAGCCGTACCGACGCGGCGCTGGGCGGGGCATCCCTGGCTGAGTTCCGCGCTCGTAGCCGCGCGAGCAAACCCGCAGCGACCAGCGGTGCATTCCGCGCACACACGGCCGCCAATCGAATCGGGTGCGCAACGGCTACTGCCCGCGCCGAGCTGGCAACGTGCTCGCCCGCGACAAGGGTGCCAACGACTTCGGGGCCGCGGCACGCGACGTAACAAAAGGGATGCGCAGCGAGCATGCGCCTGTAGAGGTCTTGCGCGAGAGTCGGGCCAAGACGCTGCGACAGGTGGTCAGACGGGTAACCGATCAAGTGCAAGGTCGCTGCCGCAGCCACATCGTTTGCCGTCATCGGTAGTACTTCTGTGATCAACGCCACGGGCCTAAAG
>JACCXE010000282.1 GCA_013697265.1 Actinomycetota bacterium
GCATCAGGTCGCACCGATTATCGACGACGGGGTCGCACACGAGCGGCAGATGGCGCGGGTCCAACGAGCCATCAGCATCCATGAAGCACACCACCGCCGCGGTTGCCGCGAGGAGGCCCGCGTAACACGCCGCGCCAAAACCGCGAACGGGTTCGGCCACGACCGTTGCCCCACGTTCGGCGGCAATGCGGTCCGAGCCGTCGGTGGACCCGTTGTCAACCACGATGGCGCGAAAGCCGTCGGGAAACGAAGCCAATAAGACCGGCAGCGCACCCGCCTCGTTGAGCACGGGCAACACGACATCGATCACCCGAGTGACGGTAGTGACGGTTCGCGCTCGACAACCGAAAATGACCTTACGAATTGCGAAACTCGCGCAGGCCTGAGTATGGGGCGCGCGCCATCGCCCGTAAGGTCACGGCTGTGTCAACCCCCGCGCGCGTGCTGGTCGTGGACGACGATGTCACGGTCTCCGACGTGGTGGCCCGTTATCTCGAGCGCGAGGGCTACGAAGTCGATTGCGTGGCCGACGGGATCGACGCGTTGGCCCACGCGATCGGGTCACCGCCCGACCTCGTCGTGCTCGATCTCATGTTGCCGCGCCTCGACGGCCTCGAACTGTGCCGACGACTTCGGGCTACTACCGCTGTGCCGATCATCATGCTCACGGCGCGAGGCGACGAGAGCGACCGCGTGATGGGCCTCGAACTGGGCGCCGACGACTACCTGTCCAAGCCGTTCTCGCCGCGCGAGCTCATGGCTCGCGTCAAGTCAGTGCTGCGGCGCGCCACCGGTCCGCTGGCGGCGCCAATTGCGTCGACCGTCCTGGAGTCCGGCGACCTGCGCGTCGACCCGGCGTCGCGTCAGGCGTTCAAGTGCGACGAGATCGTCGCGTTGACCGCGCGCGAATTCGACCTGCTGTGCTTTTTGATGCGAGCGGCGCCCAGCGCCTTTACCCGCAACGAATTGCTCGAGCACGTGTGGGGCTATACGTACGGCGACACGTCAACGGTGACAGTTCACGTCCGCCGACTGCGCGAGAAGATCGAGATCGACCCGTCGGCTCCCGATCACATCCAGACCGTGTGGGGCGTCGGATATCGGTTCGCCCGATGAGGCGCTTCGTCGTGATCGCAGCAGCCGCGGTCGGCGCCGCGGCCACGTTGGCGACCGCGCGCGCTATCGGGATGTCGCCCGCCGACTCGGCGAAGCTGGCGGCGGTGAGCGGCGGCGGCGCCGCGCTGGTCGGCATCGTTCTCGCGCTAGTCCTTGTGCGGCTGCGACGCCAACGCGTCGGCGTACAGGCCGCCGCGGTGGCATTAGGTGCCGTCGGTGCGGCCGGTGTGGGCGCTATCGCGTCCGCCGTCGTCATGCATCTCAGCACCAGCGCGGTGCACGGACTGCTCGTTGCGTTGGTGGCTGGAGCCAGCGTCGGGGTAGCCGGAAGTCTGGCGCTGGGCGTGCGGCTTGGCGACGCCGCGCAAGACCTCGGCCTCGCCGCCCGACGCATGGGTCAAGGCGATCTCGGCCAACCCATCGATCTCCCCGCGTCGAGTGACTTCGCCGGTCTTGCGCGGGAACTCGACGATATGCAACGCGCGCTGGACGCGGCGCGCACCCGTGAACGCGCACTCGACGCGTCGCGTCGCGAACTCGTCGCCTGGGTATCCCATGATTTACGCACGCCGCTCGCTGGCATTCGTGCCATGGCCGAAGCGCTCGAAGACGGTGTCGTCACGGACACCGCGACCCGCGATCGCTACTACGGCCAGCTGCGCGTCGAGGCCGATCGCCTCGCGTCGCTGGTCGACGACCTGTTCGAACTGAGCCGCATCCAGGCCGGCGCGTTGCGTCTTCACATGGTGCGGGCGTCATTGGGCGATCTGGTTTCGGATGCGGTGGCATCGGCTCGCCCACTGGCCGGCGTGAAACGGGTGCGGGTCGAGGGCCGCCTGGCGACGCCAGGGCCCATGCTCGACGTGTCGATGACGGAATTTTCCCGCGTCCTGCGCAACCTTTTGGAAAACGCAATCCGGCACACTCCGTCAGACGGCACCGTGTGGGTGGACGCCGGCGTCGATGGCGAGCACGCCTTCGTGTCGGTGGCCGACGAATGCGGCGGCATCCCCGAGCCCGACCTCGATCAGGTCTTCGACTTGGCGTTCCGGGGCAGCGCGGCGCGCACGCCGGGCGACGCCGGCGCCGGCCTCGGACTCGCGATCGCCAAAGGCATCGTCGACGCGCACCACGGCGCGATCGTGGTGGCGAACGAAGGTGAAGGGTGCCGCTTCACTGTCCAGCTGCCGCTCATACCCGCCTCGCTCACATGAGGGTGCTGGTGACGGGCGCGGCGGGCTTCATCGGCAGCTACATCGTCGACCAACTCGTCGCCTGGGTCTCCCACGATTTACGCACGCCGCTCGCTGGC
>JACCXE010000295.1 GCA_013697265.1 Actinomycetota bacterium
ATCTCGCAGTTCGCCACGACCCTGTTCAACGCCGCGTTCTTTGCCGGCCTCGACATGGGCGAGTATCAGAGCCACTCGATCTACATCAGCCGCTATCCCTACGGTCGGGAGGCCACGCTCAATTTCCCCCACCCCGACCTGGTCGTAATCAACAACACGCCCTACGGCGTGCTGGTGTGGCCGACCTACACCGGCACGACGCTCACTCTCACGTTGTATTCGACGAAGTACGCGCCAGGTACCCAGACCGGCCAGAGCCAAGCGCCGAGCGGGATCTGCACCCGGGTTACGACCGAGCGCACCCGTACGTATCCCGACGACACGAAGAAGGTCGACCGCTTCCGGGCGACGTATCGTCCGCAGGAGGGCAAGAACTGCGACGGATCGGGTACGGCTGTCACCACTACGACGAGGCCCAAGAGCACCACGCCGCCCAAGAGCACCACGACCTCGCGCCCACCGACGACGGCGCCTCCGGCAACGTCGCCGCCGACATCAAGCCCCTAGGACAATCATGCGCGTCGCCATCACCGGGAGCCACGGACTGATCGGCTCGGCGCTCGCCGAGTCGCTCGAACGTGATGGCGTCGAAGTGGTGCGCGTTGTGCGCGGTGCCGCGGGAGCAAACGAGCTGCGTTGGGACCCGGCCACCGGCGAGATCGCAGCGGATGCTCTCAACGGCATCGACGCGGTCGTGCACCTCGCGGGCGAAGGCGTGGCCGAGAAACGTTGGACCGACGAGCAGAAGGCCAAGATCATCGACTCGCGTCGTGTCGGTACCGATGCGGTGGCGCGTGCATGCGCGTCGGCCCAGGACGGGCCGCGCGTGCTCGTTTCGGGTTCGGCCATCGGCTTCTACGGCGACACCAAGGGCCAGACCGTCGACGAGACGGCGGGGCCGGGCGAGGACTTCCTCGCCGGCGTGTGCGTGGCGTGGGAGGCGGCGACCAAGCCGGCCGAGGCGGCGGGCGTGCGCGTGGTGCACATCCGCACCGCGGTCGTACAAACGCCCGAGGGCGGCATGCTCGGCAAGCAGCTGCTCCCGTTCAAGCTCGGCCTCGGCGGCAAGCTGGGTTCGGGCAAGCAGTGGGTTAGCTGGATCACCCTCGAAGACGAGGTGCGCGCGATCCGATTCGCCATCCACACCGAGTCGCTGCGCGGCCCGGTCAACCTGTCGGCTCCCGAGGCCGTAACCAACGCCGACTACACCAAGGCGCTCGGCCACGCGATGCACCGTCCCGCGTTTCTGGTGGTGCCGCCGTTCGCGTTGAAAGCGGCCCTTGGGGGCGAACTGGTGGAGTCGTTGTTGGTGAGCCAACGCGTCGTGCCGACCAAGCTCCTCGAGGCCGGATTCGTGTTCAACCACCCGAAGATCGCTGAAGGACTCGTGGCTGCGCTTCGGCGCTAGGTCCCTTAACCTCTCGGCTATGGCCGACCTTCGCTTCACCGACCGCATGAGCGATACCGATGCGCTCATGTGGGGAATCGAGAAGGATCCGCTACTGCGCTCCACGATCGTGGCCATCGCCGTTCTCGACCGGGCGCCCGACCGCGCCCGGCTCACCGAGCGCATCGATCGGGCGTCGCGCCTCATCCCGCGACTGCGCCAGCGTGCCGTGCAGCCGACGATGTCGGTCGCGCCGCCGCGGTGGGTTTTCGACGCCAACTTCGACCTCAACTATCACCTGCGTTTCCTGAACGCGTCCGGCGCGGGAACCATGCGCGACCTGCTCGACTTGGCGGCACCGATCGGCATGCAGGGCTTCGACCGGGCCCGCCCGCTTTGGGAGTTCTTCGTGATCGAGGGGCTCGAAGGTGGCCGCGCCGCGATGATCCAGAAGGTGCACCACGCGGTCACCGACGGCGTGGGCGGCGTCGAGATCGCCCTGTCGATGCTCGACCTCGAGCGTGAGCCGACGGCCGAGTTAGGCCCGATGCCCGAGGCACCGGCCGCTGAGCACTTCTCCCCCGTCGATTTGATCAGCGACGGCCTCGCCCACGAGGCGCGCCGCCAACGCGGTATCGCGTCGCGCTTTGTCGGTGAGGTGGTGAACGCGGCGCGCCACCCACAAGCCACGGCGTCGATGGCGAGCGATGTCGCCGCCTCGCTGCTACGTGTGCTTGCACCAGCGTTCGACCCCCTCAGCCCGATCATGACCGGGCGGTCCCTGTCGGCGCGCTACGACCATTTGGCAATTTCACTACCCGCGCTAAAGGCCGCGGCCAAGGTCGCGGGTTGCAAGCTCAACGACGCGTTCGTCGGAGGTGTTGTCGGCGGGTTGCGCAGCTACCACGCGCACCACGGCACCGACCCGGCCGAGTTGCGCATGGCCATGCCGATCTCGATCCGCGACGCGTCGGCCGACTCGGGCGGCAACCACTTTGTGCCCACGCGCTTCGCCGTCCCCATGACCTTCGCCGACCCGGTCGAGCGCATGGGCGCGATCCGTGCGCTCGTGGCCGAGCAGCGAGCGGAACCGGCCCTGGCATTCACGGCACCGATCGCGGGCATCCTGAACCGGCTGCCCACCCAGGTCACCACGCAGCTGTTCGGCAGCATGCTTAAAGGCGTCGATTTCACCACGTCGAATGTGCCCGGCGCACCGATGGACGTGTTCATGGCGGGCGCCCGCGTCGAGTCGCAGTTTCCCTTCGGTCCGCTGTCGGGGGCCGCAGCAAACATCACGCTGATGTCGGGGCCCGACGACGTCTTCCTCGGCGTCAACACCGACCCGGCGGCGGTGCCCGACCCCGACGTATTCGTCGGCTGCCTACAAGAGGGTTTCGACGAAATTCTCAAGCTCGCGTAGCGCATGCGGGTTGTCATTGTCGGTGCGGGTCCCGCGGGTACGGCTGCGGCCATCACGCTTGCGCGCGCTGGTGCCGATGTCGTCGTGGTCGACAAGGCGAGGTTCCCGCGCGACAAGTGCTGCGGTGACGGACTGACCACGGGTGCGCTGCGTCGGCTCGAGGCGCTCGGCCTCGACCCGTCCTTCTTGCCGTCGTGGCAGGTCGTGGAAGACGTCGTCGTGCGGTCGGTGTCAGGACGCAAGGTCACGTTCCCGTTGCCGCGTGACCGGGGCACGTACGCCGCTGTGGTGCGACGGGCCGAGTTGGACGCCGAGCTCGTTTCGCTCGCGCGCACGGCAGGCGCCGACGTACGCGAAGGCGCCGCGGTTGTGGCGGTCGACGCCGACCGCGCAGGCGTGCAAGTCGGTGTCAAAGGTGGTGCAGTAATCGCGGCCGACTACGTGATCGGCGCCGATGGCGTGTGGTCCATCGTGCGCAAGCTGACGGGGGCAACCGACGAGGCCGGCTACCTCGGCGAGTGGCATGCGTTTCGCCAGTACCGCCACGCCTTCACCGACGAGTCGCGCGACCTCTGGGTGATGTTCGAGCAAGACTTGCGGCCCGGCTACGCGTGGTCTTTTCCGCTTGCCGACGACACGGTCAACGTTGGCATCGGCATCTTGCGCCGGCCAGGAGAACCGACGCGCGATCTCGGCCGACGGTTCCGCGAGGTGATGGAGCGGCCTCACGTCGCGGCCATGCTCGGCCCGTCGGTAGCGGAGGCGCCGCCCAAGGCGTGGCCGATTCCGGCGCGGGTCGAAAAGACCGCACTGACAGCACTCGGTGGTCGGGTGCTGTTCGTGGGCGACGCGGCACGTGCTACCGATCCAATGACCGGCGAAGGCATCGGGCAGGCGCTTGAGACCGGCGAACTCGCGGCCCACGCAATCCTGCGCGGCGGCGATGTTGCGACCACCTACCAGTCCGCCGTGGCTCGATCGTTGGCCGTGGACAACAAGCTGGCGGGCTGGTTATCGCGCAACGGCCTCTCGCACCGCAAGGGCATCCGCGGCGCGATTCGAGTCGCCGGGTCCACGGCCTGGACCCGCAAGATGTTCGCCCGGTGGCTCTTCGAAGACGAACCCCGCGCCATCCTCGCCACCCCCCGCCGCTGGCACCGCCACTTCCTAAACCGCGACGGCGCGTACCGCGACTGATCACCGCGTTGGTCGCTCGCGACGAAGCGCACTGACGGGACTTACGGATCGCGGGTCAGCGCCCAACCCAGCACGCTCAGGACGCCAAGGAGTACCAACGGAAGAAACCACACCGCCGGGTAGGCGAAGCTACGGCCGCCCACGCTGGCCACTGGCGCGGCCCGGCGGCGCTTGGACGCGTCGCCGGCGCTCTCGGCCGGAAGAACGAAGATGTTCGCCACCCCGTCCCGCGGCTCGGTCAATGCACATTGCGCAGATCCCCCGGCCGGTCCCGTCGTACAG
>JACCXE010000296.1 GCA_013697265.1 Actinomycetota bacterium
CGAGCACCTCGTCGTAACGCTCGAGGCTGAAGATGAGGGTGACGTTCACGTTCACGCCGTTGGCGAGTAGCTCTTCGATCACCGGCACACCCGCAGCGGTAGCGGGCACCTTGATCATCACGTTGGGACGACCCACGCGCAGGAACAACGCCTTGCCGGCATCGATCGAGGCGTCGGTCTCGTCGGCCAACCGGGGGTCGACCTCGACCGACACGTAGCCGTCGCTTCCCGCCGACTCTTTGTACAACTCCTTGAACAGATCGCAGGCGTTCTGGATGTCGCTGACTACGAGCGACCAGTAGGCCTCGTCGACCGTCTCGCCGGCCGCGGCAAGCAACGCGATGGCGTCGTCGTACTTCAACGAGCCGCCGATCGCCTTCTCAAAGATGCTCGGATTCGAGGTGACGCCGCGTACGCCGCGGGCGATCAACGCCGCGAGGCTGCCGTTTTCGAGGTCGTCGCGCGAGAGCGTGTCGAGCCACGGCGCCTGACCGCATTCGGTGAACAGTCGCTCCAGGCGCGCTTGCTCAGCCACGTTCAACTCCAGTCCGCGAGGAGAGCCTTGGCGCGGGCGGCGACGTTGGTGGGGGTGAAGCCGAGCGTGGCCAGCACTTCGTCACCCGGGCCGGAGGCGCCGAAGCGGTCGATGCTGACCGCGTCGTCGGCCCAGCGCTCCCATCCAAAACTGGCCGCGGCCTCGACTGCGAGGATCGGGCGCTGGTCGTCGAGCACGTCGTTGCGGTACCCCTCAGGCTGGGCGGCAAACAGATCCCACGACGGCATCGACACCACCCGAGCCGCGATGTTCTCCGCGGCAAGTTCATCGGCCGCGGCGAGACACAGCGATACCTCGCTGCCGGTGCCCACCAACGTGATTGCCGCATCCGCGGCGTCGCGCAACACGTACGCGCCCTTGGCCACCTCGGCGTAGGCGTCGGCGGTGCCATCGAGCACGGGCAGGTCTTGGCGGCTGAGGATCAGGAGAGTCGGGCCGTTGCTGTCCACCGCGATGCGCAACCCGTGGGCCACTTCGTTCGCGTCGGCGGGCCGAATCAGCCGCAGGCCGGGCATGGCCCGCAGCGACGCCAAGTGCTCGATCGGCTGATGGGTAGGCCCGTCGGAGCCGAGGCCCACTGAGTCGTGGCTGAAGGCGTGGATGACCTTGGCCTCCATCAAGGCGGCGAGGCGCAGCGCGGGACGGGCGTAGTCGGAGAACACGAAGAACGTGCCCGTAATCGGCATGGCGCCGCCGTGCATGGCCACGCCGTTCGCAATCGAGGCCATGGCGTGCTCGCGCACGCCGAAATGGATGAGCCGCCCGCTCGGGTTGGTCTTGTCGAGCGCGGCGAAGGCCCCTACCTTCACGCCGGTGTTGTCGGTCAGGTCGGCGCCGCCGCTTATGAGCCCGGGGATTACCTCGGCCACCGCGTCGAGGCACTTCTTCAGCGCGTTGCGGGTGGCGATCTTGGTGCCCGCTTCGAACGTCGGCAGCTTGGCCTGCCAGCCCGCGAGGGCGCGGCCTTCGAGGCAGGCCATGAAAGCGTCGGTGTCGCCCTCGAAACGCGCGACGCGTTCTTCCCACTCGCGCCGCGCGGCTGCGCCGCGGCCTTGGGTCAGGCGGTAATGCTCGACGACGGGGATCGGCGCGTAGAACGCCTCGTCAACCGGCACACCTAGAGCCTCTTTGGTGAGCGCGATCTCTTCGGGACCCAGAGGGTTGCCGTGGGCCCCGGCCGTGTCGGCCTTGTTCGGCGCGGGGTAGCCGATGTGGCTGCGCAACACGAGCAAGCTCGGCTTGTCCTTCACGGCCATCGCAGCGCGTATCGCGGCTTCGAGCGCGTCGAGGTCATTGGCGATCTCGCCCAGCTCCTCAACGTGCCAGCCGTAGGACTCGAAGCGCTGCGCTGTGTTGTCAGTGAAGGCGAGTTCGGTTTCGCCGTCGATCGTTATGTGGTTGTCGTCGTAGACGCAGACGAGGTGGCCCAGGCCCTGGTGACCGGCGAAGGAGGCGGCCTCGTGGCTGATGCCTTCCATGAGGTCACCGTCGGAGCACACCACGAAGGTGTGGTGATCGATGACCTCTTGACCGAAGGTCGCCCGCAGCCACGACTCGGCCAACGCGAAGCCGACTCCGTTCGCGAAGCCCTGCCCGAGTGGACCGGTGGTTACCTCGACGCCTTTCGTGTGGTGCACCTCGGGATGGCCGGGCGTCTTGCTGTTGAGCTGACGGAATTTGCGCAAGTCCTCGAGCGACAGGCCGTAGCCGCAGAGGTACAGCATCGAGTACTGCAGGATCGACGCGTGCCCGCACGACAACACAAAACGGTCGCGGTCGGGCCAGTCGGGCGCAGTCGGGTCGTGGGCCATGATCCGCGTGTAAAGCACGTGCGCCAACGGTGCGAGCGCCATCGCGGTGCCTGGGTGACCGTTGCCCGCAGCCTCGGGCCCGTCCATCGCGAAACCGCGAATGACCTTCACGCCAAGTTCCTCTATGTCCGACGTCGGCATGGGCGTCGACTTTAGGTGGACGGGAGCAGCGTCAAGGGCACGACGGTCTCGGGCCCTTCATCGAGGCGGCAGTGGGCGCGAATGGTGCCGTAGGACTCCCATCGCAGCTCGGCTCGCACGAGGCGATAGCCGAACTTGCCTGGCTCCACCTGGAAGGGCTGCGCGCTGCGGGCGACTTCGGTGCCGGCTTCGTCGAAGAAGGTGACCACCAGTGCCGCATTGCCCGGCTCGTCGTTGCCGCAACTTACGAGGATCACGAGGTGCGGCGTGAGCGACACGGGCAGCGGGTCGGCGGACGCGAACGAGAACTGCACGCCGCCGAGATCAATCCGGGTAGACGGGCCTTCGGCCTGCCGAAAGTCGATGGTGTCGATGAAGAGCGCGGCCAAGATCTGCATGGCCGTCGAAGGTAGCAACCATCTGCACGTACCCTGCCTGTAGTCTGAGTCAAATGGCGGCGACTACTTCCGCTCCCACGACGCGAGAGCACATCCTCGGGGAAGCCCGCCGCATGTTCGCCGAGCACGGCTTCGACGGAACGTCGCTGAACGACATCGCCGAAGCGGTCGGCATCCGCCGTCCCAGCCTGCTGCATCACTTCGCCTCGAAAGAGGCCCTCTACCGCGAGGTGTTCGAGGTCTCGCTGAGTGACTGGTTCACCCGCGTCGCGGTGGCCGTTGAGGCCCCACGTGACGGTTTCGAGCAGATGGACCGCGTGCTGTCGGCCGGCTTCGAGTTCTTCATGGAAAACCCTGAGTTCGTGCGGTTATTCCGCCGGGAGGCGCTCGAAGACAGCAGCGAGTTGGCCAGCGAGTTCGCCGCCGTGCTCAAGCCCCAAATGCAGCTTGCGTGCGGTTTCCTCGAAAAGGAAATGACGGCTGGCAGGTTTCGTCGTCACGACCCCGAGCAGCTGATCCTGACGGGCTACGGGATGATCCTGACCTACTTCAGCGATCTGCCCTTCCTCGAGGCCCTCACGGGTGACGACCCGATGACCACAGCGGCGGTCTCAGCCCGCCTGGCCCACGTCCGCGGTTTCTTCCGGGCCGCCCTCGAACCATAAATGCCGCAAACCCCGGGCGTGCAGGTGCCGCCGAACTGTGATCTGACCCTGGGCATGGTGTGCATCAAGAAGGACGAGCCCGGGGTGACGGTCTGGACGATGACGGCCGAGGAACGCTTCTGCAACCCCGTCGGCATGCTGCAGGGCGGCTTTCTCGGCGCCTTTGTCGACTCGGCGATGGGAGCGTCGAGCATCACCGCAGCGAAGGACCGCAAGATCTTCAGCGCCAACGCCGAGATGAAAATCAGTTTTCTGCGTCCCGTTCCGATGAACAGCTTCCTCACCTGCACGGCGACCACGATCAGCATCGGGTCCCGGGTCGCCTTCGTCGAGGCCGACGTCGCAGATCAAGACGCTCGGCTCGTGGCGCGTGCCACGTCCACCTACATGCTGCGCGATCGGACGTGACGAGCCGGCGTAGACGGCTCACCGTCAGTCTCTCCACTCTCGTAGCGCTCGTCTCCGCCGCTGCGGCCGCTGCGTTGGCCTTCTGGCCGACCGACACGCACGAGGCGCCGGTGCAGGCACCCCTCGCCGCTGTGTTGTCGCCGCGTCGAGCACCCGCGGTCCTTCGCTCGCTCGTCGCAACCACGCGCCTCACGGGCCGCATCGATCGGTTTACGACCTCGATCAGCCCCACGTCATGCGTGGCCGTGGCGGCGGGCGCGGCGGAGGTCTACGCCCACAATCCCGACCAGTCGCTGATCCCTGCGTCCTCGTTGAAGCTGGCGACCGCTGCGGCGTTCTTGGCCAAAGTCGGTGGAACCGGCACGTTCACCACCGTGGTTCGGGGGGCCAAACCCGACGGCAGCGGCACGGTGACGGGAGACCTAGCCCTGATCGGCGGTGGCGACCCGTTGCTGTCCACCGGTGGCTATGTCGCGACGCGCAAACACCCACCGAATCCCGCGACCGACATCGCCGCACTGGCAGCCAAGCTCGTGAGCACAGGCGTGCGGCGCGTCACCGGCAGGATCACGATTAGCGACGACCGGTTCGACAACGAGCGCCGCGTCCCGACGTGGAAAGCCGCTTACACAACCGCGGGCGACGTAGGACCCCTCGGCGCGCTGGCTGTAGACGACGGGTTTATGTCGTATGCGCCGCGGCTCGTCGCGGCCGACGATCCCGGCATTGCGGCCGGAGAGGCGTTGCGTCGGGCGCTGAACGCGAAGGGCGTCGTGGTGGACGGGCCGACCGTTCGCTCGGCGAGCCCCAGCGGCGCGCAACTCGCCGCGATCGCGTCGGCACCGTACGCGGAAGTGGTGGGCGAGATGCTGCGAGAAAGCGACAACAACACCGCCGAGTTGCTGCTCAAGGAACTTGCCCACGCCTCCGGCAGCGAACCGGCGACGCGTACCGACGGCACCGCGGCGCGGGCTACCGCGCTTCGATCGATCGGGGTTGAGGCTGATGCCGTGAAAGCCATCGACGGGTCAGGCCTCGACCGCAGCGACCGGGCCTCGTGCGCCGCACTCTTAACCACACTTACCACCAAGCCGGGCGGCTACGACCTCGAAGACATGCTCGCCACGGCGGGGAAGACAGGAACACTTCTCGATCGATTCACCCGGTCGCCTCTGGCCGGGCGAATGCGCGCCAAGACTGGGTCGCTCGAAGACGTCACCGCGCTCGTCGGGGTCACCGACCCGACCAGCGCCGACCCGTTGCGCTTCGCGTTCATCTCGAACGGTCAATTCACCGACGCGGGCGGGCAGGCCATCCAGGATCAGTTGGTCAGTGCGCTCGCGACGTATCCAGAAGCGCCCGACGCGGCAACCTTGGCGCCATGAACGCGGAGATTCCTCTGCCCATGTTCCCGCTCGGTGCAGTGGCGTTGCCGGGCGCCGCGTTCCCGCTGCACGTCTTCGAAGACCGCTACCGCCGGATGGTGCGCGACGTGCAGGCGACCGACGGACGCTTCGGGATCGTGCTGATCGAACGGGGTAGCGAGGTCGGCGGCGGTGATGTGCGCAGCGCGGTCGGCACCCGGATGCGGATATCGGAAGCCCAAGAGTTCGCCGATGGCCGCTGGGCGATCTTGGCGGTCGGCGAGGACCGCATTCGGGTGAACACCTGGTTGCCCGACGACCCCTACCCGGTGGCCTTGGTCGAACCGCTCGTCGAAGAAACCGTTCCGAGCGCCGAAGCGGTCGCGGTAGCCGAGTCGTCGGTGCGCCAAGCCCACCAGCTCGCGGCCCAACTCGGCTACGACGTGCCGTCGCTCGACGACTTCCTCGTGGAGGACGCCGAGACTCGCCTGTGGCAACTCGCGATCGTCACGCCATGCCCCGACGCCGACAAACAAACGTTTCTTCTCGCCGACGGCGCCGAACGACGCGCCGATGCCATCGCCGGGGCCGCGCTGGATGCCGCCGAGCTTTTCCGTCTCCAGTTGCGGGGCCGAGAAACGCCGTAGCGGCGGAACGTCCTAGATTGCGCACGTGGCACGCCTGAAACCAGCCGAGATATCAGAAGAACTCAGTGACGTCTGGCGACTCGTCGTCGGCTACGCCAAGCAAGAGACCACCGCTCCCTTGCGCGGCATCGCCGCCTTCGCTCGCTTTGGCATTGTCGGTATGGCGTGCTTCGCCATCGGAGCGGGGTTCGCGGCGCTCGCGATCGTTCGGGCGCTGCAGACCGAAACGACCCTGGGCGACGGCAACTGGTCGTTCGTGCCGTACCTGGCCAGCATCGTCGGGTGCGCCGCCGTGCTCGGCCTCGCCATACGTTCGGTTGCCAAGACACCCTGGAAGGCCAACGGCCAAGGAGATGAGAAATGACCACCGCTGAAGCGCCCCACATCACCCGCGACGACATCGAGACCAAGCTGCGCCAGCTGAAGGGCGACGCCGAAGACCTTGCCGGTGGCGTCCAAAAGAGCAACGGCATCGTCATCGCAGCGGTAGGCGCCGTCGTGCTCCTCGCGCTGGCGTACTTCCTCGGCCGGCGCAAAGGCAAGAAGCGCTCCGCGTTCGTCGAGATCCGCCGCCTCTAATGATCCAGGGCGCCATGAACTGGGCGTTTCGCATCGGATTGCGCAGAGGCGTGGCTGGCGGGAGCGGTCCGTGGCTCGTGATCGCCGTCGCCACCGGGCTGATGAAGCTCTCGCGGCGCCCGAGCAAAGGCGAATCGGTCAGCCTCAATTTGCGTCCGGGCGAGCGGTACTTAATCGTCTGCGCTGAAGAACCCACCCGCGCCCCGCGATAGGCGCGGCTGCTTCACACTTCCCCCACTTCCATGACGACCTTCAGCTTCGGTGACCTCGTGCTGTTGATCGACCGTAAGAAGCGCCGTTACCTCGTGCGCCTCGCCGCGGACAACCAGTTCCACAGTCACGCCGGCTACGTCGCCCACGCTGACATCGAGGGCCAACCCGAAGGCTTCGTGGCCCGCTCCACGATGGGCGCCGCCTACATCGCGGTGCGCCCGACGCTTGCCGAGTTCATTCTCGAGATGCCCCGCGGCGCGCAGGTGATCTATCCCAAAGACATCGGCGCCATTCTCATGTACGCCGACATTTTTCCCGGCGCCCGCGTGCTCGAGGCTGGCGTCGGATCGGGTGCGCTCTCGATGGGCATGTTGCGCGCCGGCGCCTCGATTGTGGGATACGAGCTGCGCGAGGATTTCGCCGCCAAGGCGGTCGCAAACGTCACGTCGTTTCTCGGCGCCGAGGCCGCCAGCCGTTATCGCGTTGAGTTGCGCGACATCTACGACGGCATCGACGAGCATGATCTCGACCGGGTGATCCTCGACCTGCCCGAGCCGTGGAACGTGGTGAAGCACGCCGAGACCGCCCTCCACCTCGGCGGGATGTTGTTCGCCTACGTTCCCTCCGCGGTGCAGGTGGCCCGACTTCACGAGACGCTCGCCGACAGTCAGTTCGCCATGGCGCATACCTTCGAGGTGCTGCACCGCGGCTGGTACGTCAAAGGCGAAGCCGTGCGCCCCGACCACCGGATGGTCGCCCACACCGGGTTCCTCACCGTCGCCCGCTTGATGGGCGCGGACAGCGAACCCGCATGAATCAACTCGACCTCATCATCCTGCTGATGGTCGGCGCCGCCGCCCTCGGCGGCTGGCGTCTCGGATTCCTGGCCCGGGTCTTCTCATGGGTCGGCCTCGGATTCGGCGTGTTCCTCGCCAGTCGTCTGCTCCCCACGGCCTTGAACGCGCTGTCGAGCAACGACGCGGCGTATCGCGCCGCGGTCGCGGTACTCGTGCTGCTCGGCGGCGCGTTCGCCGGGCAAGCGCTCGGCCTCATGGCCGGCATGCGCATCCACCGGGTGCTGCCGCTCGGGCCCATCCGCATGATTGACCGATCGGTGGGCGCGGCGTTGGGCGCGGGCGGCGTGGCGTTAAGCGTCTGGCTGTTCGTGCTGCCGTGGCTCGTCGACCTGCCGGGCTGGCCCGCCCAACAGGCCCGCACGTCGGCTGTAGCCCGAGTCTTCGACAAATACGCGCCGTCAGCGCCCGACCGGTTCCAGGCCCTGCGCCGCCTCATCGGGGATCAGAACTTCCCGCAGGTTTTCGACAAGCTCGGTCCCGCGCCCGAGAGCGGCCCGCCGCCAGCTGAAACCGGGTTTGCACCCGGCGTGCAAGAACGAGTGGCGGCCTCGACGGTCAAGATCGAGGGCGAGGCCTGTCGCCGCATTCAGGAAGGCAGCGGCTTTGCCGCCGGGGTCGACCTCGTGGCCACAAACGCACACGTTGTCGCCGGGGTGAGAAACCCGGCGGTCATTCGCACCGACGGCAAGCGGCTCGCGGCCACACTCGTGTACTTCGACTCCGACCGCGACCTCGCCTTGCTGAGCGTGAAGAGCCTGAACGAGGCGCCGCTCGAGATTGCCACCGCCAAGGTCGGCGAACGCGGCGCAGTGTTCGGGCACCCGGGCGGGCAAGACCCGCTGCGCGTGGCACCGGCCCGGGTCAGCCAAGAGGTCACCGCCCGCGGACGAGACCTGTACGACGCGCACCGCACCGATCGCGACGTGTTCGTGCTCGCCGCCACGCTTCGCCCCGGCGACTCGGGCGCCGCGTTCACCAACCTCGCCGGCAAGGTCATCGGCGTGGCGTTCGCGATTGCTCCCGACCAGTCCGACACCGCCTACGCGCTGACTTCTAAAGAACTCCAAGCCGCTCTTGCCAGGCCCCGCATCGCACAGTCGAGCGGGCCCTGCCTCACCTCAGGCTGATGGGCCAAGCCGCGCGAGCAGGCCCTGTTTGATGGTGGGCCACTCTTCGGCGAGGGCGGAGAAGTAGGCCGAGTCGCGTCGCGTGCCGTCGGATCCGATCATGTGGCGCCGTCGAATCCCCTCGAATGTCATGCCCAGTTTGAGCATCGCCGCGCGGCTGACCGCGTTGCGGACGTCGGTGCGCATAGCGATGCGATCAACGTTCCACGTTTCGAATGCGTGGGTAAAGAGCAATAGCTTGCAGGCCGGGTTCACCGTGGTGCCCCGCGCCTCGGGCGTGTACCAGGTGTGGCCGACCTCGACGCCGGTCGGTGTGCCGCGTTCCAGGAAGAAGTCGAGGTCGTAGTAACCGGTTTGGCCCACGACCCGGCCCTCGACGCGAACCACGTAGATGAGCCGGTTGGTCTCGGCGTAGTAGTCGAGCGTCGCCCGCACCACGTCGCGGTCGCGAGCAACGAAGGTCCAGCGGAACGCGTCCTCAGGCGTTGCCGCCGCGGCCGCGGCCAGGTCGTCGACGTCGGCATCGGTCATGCGCGACAGGGTTACGCCGTAGCCGGACAGGTCGGGCCCAGCCGTTTTGTGGCTGTGACGCGAAGCGAGGCCCCGCTGGTGCGAGACCTCGTCGTTCGTTGACATCTTGGTGAAGCTAAGGCGCTACGCGACCTCGATGAAAATGCATTCTCCGGGGCATTCCTCGGCCGACTCGACCGTGGCGTCTTCCATGCCGTCCGGTACAACCGCGAGGCCTTCGGGGCCGCCGGGGTCGGAGTAGACCTTGGCGCCTTCCTTCACGTAGGCCAGGCCGTCGTCGAGCAGCGTGAAAACCGAGGGCGCGATCTCTTCACAGAGACCGTCGCCGGTGCACAGATCCTGGTCGATCCAGACCTTGTAACCCATCGAGCACTCACTTGTGTGGTCAGGCCCCATTCCTTGGAGCAGTGGATTTCCATCGTAGCGCGTGCACGGCATTTCCACGGCAATTGCCGAAAAAACTCGTCACCCGATTGTTACACCCCGCGTGTAGGGTCGAATCAAGACCCAGGCGGACAGGAGGCAAGCGACTTGAGCGACGACTTGGAGCCGATGGACCTACCGGCCGCCTTAGACCAAATCCTGGCGCTCGAAGAAGAAATTGTCGCGCTGCGCCGCCGTCTTCAAGATGCGCCTAAGCGCGTCCGCACCCTCGAAGAGAAGTTGCTCGAGACCAAAGGCCAGCTGAGCCAGGCGGTGTCACACAACGAGAAGCTCACCTACACATTGCGAGAAGCGCGTGAGCACATCTCGGCGCTTCGCGAAGAGGTCGACAAGCTCACCCAGCCGCCAGCCGCCTACGGCACCTACCTCGGAGCGAACGACGACGACACCGTCGACGTGTTCAGCGCCGGGCGCAAAATGCGGGTGTCGGTGCACCCCGAGCTCGACCTCGAAGACCTCAAGAAGGGCCAAGAGGTCGTATTGAACGAATCGCTCAATGTCGTTCTCGCCCGTTCCGCCGAGCTTTCGGGCGAAGTCGTAACGCTCAAAGACGTGGTCGACGACCATCGGGTATTGATCGTCGGTCGGGCCGACGAAGAGCGCGTCGTCGAACTCGCCGACGACCTCGTCGGCGTGAAACTACGCACCGGCGATACCGTGCTGCTCGATAGCCGCACCGGCCTCGTACTGGAAAAGCTCGAGCGTCCTGAGGTCGAAGATCTCGTGCTCGAAGAAGTGCCGGATATCTCCTACGACGACGTAGGCGGTCTCGATTCCCAGATCGAAGCGATCACCGATGCCGTGGAGCTGCCTTTCCTGCACAAGGAGCTATTCGTCGAGCACAAGCTGCCGGCGCCCAAGGGCATCTTGCTGTACGGCCCCCCCGGCTGCGGCAAGACCCTGATCGCCAAGGCCGTGGCCAACTCGCTGGCCAAAAAGGTCGCGGCAAGAGCGGGCGACGGCTCGAAGGGCACCGCCTACTTCCTCAACATCAAGGGTCCCGAACTCTTGAACAAATACGTCGGCGAAACCGAGCGCAAGATCCGCCTCGTGTTTCAACGAGCCCGCGAGAAGAGCGAAGAGGGCATGCCCGTCATCGTGTTCTTCGACGAGATGGACTCGCTGTTCCGCGCCCGCGGCACCGGCATCAGCTCAGACATGGAGTCCACGATCGTGCCCCAGCTGTTGGCCGAGATCGATGGCGTCGAGACGTTGCGCAACGTGATCGTGATCGGTGCCTCCAACCGCGAAGACCTGATCGATCCCGCGATCCTCCGTCCGGGCCGCCTCGACGTGAAGATCAAGATCGAGCGCCCCGACGAAACCGCGGCAGCGCAGATCTACTCCCGCTACCTCACATCGGACCTGCCGCTCGACGAATCCGAAGTGAAGTCGCTCGGCGGCGGCGATCGCGACAAGTGCGTCTCCGCGATGATCGAGCAGACCGTCGAGATGATGTACCGCACCGACGACGACAACCGGTTCCTCGAAGTCACCTACCAAAACGGCGACAAAGAGATCATGTACTTCAAAGACTTTTCGTCGGGCGCCATGATCGAGAACATCGTGCGGCGGGCCAAGAAGCTCGCGATCAAGCGAGTGATCGCGGGCGAAGGGCGCGGGATTCGCCTCGACGATCTGTTCAAGTCGATCAAGCAGGAATACAAAGAGCACGAAGACCTGCCGAACACCACCAACCCCGACGACTGGTTGAAGATTTCGGGTAAGAAGGGCGAGCGGATCGTCTACGTGCGCACCTTGATCACGAAGGAAGACGCGCCAGCCGAAGGCGGCCGCGCCATCGAGCGCGTCGCCACCGGCCAATACCTGTAGCTCAGGCGTACTGGCTCACGCGACCGCGTCGATCTCGCGCACCAGCGCATCCACGTTCACCTCGCCGGTGGTGTCGACGCGCAGCACGGGCCACCCACCATCGACTGGCTCGGATCGATTCACGAAGTCGCCGCGGTCGAGGCGTTGTTGGTCGAAGTGCACGGGATGGCGGATCCCGGCGCGCTCGCAGTACCGCTTCATCGCTACTTCTACCGGAACGTCGCACAAGACCTCGACCACCGGGCTGGTAAGCGAGGCCAGTTCTCGACGGGCCAGCGACGGGATCCATGTGCTTTCGAGCACGGCGCCGCGGTTTACCCGGGCTAAGCCGAGCATGATGCGCATGGTGGCTGCGCCAAGGCGACGTGACGCGCCGACGTCGGGTGCACCCAACTCGTCGGCGAGCGCCTCTTTAATCACGTCTTTCTCGATCAGGGGTAGTTCGAGCCTTGGCGCCAGCGCCCGGGCCAGGGTGGATTTTCCCGAACCCGGTGCGCCGGAGACCACCACGAACAAGTCACGCATGTGAACAGAGACGCTAGGTGAACCCGCCTACGAATAAATGCCGTTACCGTTTCGTGTGTGGCCGTCCCCAAGGTTCTCGGCATAGAAACCGAATACGGGATCGCCCTGCGCGGGGGCGACCCGAACCCCATCGCGGCATCTTCGATTTTGATCAACGCGTACGTGCAGCATTTGCACCGCCAAGTCGGGTGGGACTTCGAGGACGAGTCGCCTGGACGCGACGCCCGCGGCTCGTCTCGGGCCGACTCCCGCCCGCCCGAGGTCGAGACCCACCTGGTCAACGCGGTGCTCACGAACGGCGCGCGCTATTACGTCGATCACGCCCACCCCGAGTACTCATCGCCGGAGTGTCGCGACGCGCTGAGCGCGCTCACCTACGACCGCGCCGGCGAGGTCATCCTGCAACGCTCGATGGAATACGCGTCGACGATGCTGCCGGGCGACGCACACATCGCGATTTACAAGAACAACTCCGACGGCAAGGGCAACAGCTACGGCTGCCACGAGAACTACCTGATGGACCGATCGATCCCGTTCGCCACGATTGTGCGGCGGATCATCCCGTTTTTCGTGAGCCGCCAGCTCTTCACCGGCTCGGGCAAGATCGGCAGCGAGATACCTGGCGGCGACCCGGCCGCGTTCCAAATCACCCAGCGCGCTGACTTCTTCGAGGAAGAGGTCGGCCTTGAGACCACGCTGAAGCGTCCGATCGTGAATACGCGCGACGAGCCGCACTCGGACTCGCAAAAGTACCGTCGGCTCCACGTGATCTGCGGCGACGCCAACCTGGCCGAGGTCGCGACCTTCCTCAAGCTTGGAGCGACGGCCATCACACTCGCCCTGATCGAAGACGACGTGCGCGGTGGGCGAGACATCGACCTGGCGGCACCGGTCGCCGCGATGCGACACGTGTCGAGTGACACGACGCTTCGCAGCGCGCTGGCGCTCGACGACGGCACAACGATGAGCGCGCTCGACATCCAGTGGGAGTACCTCGGCCTGGCCAAGAAGTGGGCCGACGAGTTCGGTTTCGACGCCGTGGGCGGCGACACGGTCGGCCAGATGATCCTCGAGCGATGGGAGACCGTGCTCGCCGCTCTCGAGACCGACCCGATGAGCTTGGGCGACCAGCTCGATTGGGTAGCCAAGTACCGCCTGCTCGACGCCTATCGCGAGCGCAACGAGATGCAGTGGAGCAACGCCCGGCTTCGGGCCATGGACATCCAGTACCACGACCTGCGCGCCGCGACGTCGCTTTTCCATCGCATGCCGATGGAAACGTTGGTCCCCGAGTCCGACGTCGTGCATGCTGTAACCGAGCCGCCGCGCGACACCCGCGCCTATTTCAGGGGCAAGTGCCTGCAAAAGTGGGGCTCGTCGGTGGCCGCGGCCAACTGGGACTCGATCGTGTTCGATTTAGGTGGAGATCCTTTGCGTCGCGTGCCGATGATGGAGCCGTTGCGTGGAACCGCTGCGCACGTGGATACGTTGTTGGAGTCATGCGCCACCCCAGCAGAGCTGCTCGAGAAGCTGGGCGCGTAGGACGATGACTAGCGAGAGCCGAAAGACTTCAAATGGCTGAACGAGAACAAAAGAAAAAGCAAGCACCGTCCCGGGGCGACGAGGAAGTAGTCGACGCCGCTCCGGCCACGACCGAGCGAGGCGACAAGCTCAAGTCCGATATCGATGACCTGCTCGACGAGATCGACGAAGTGTTGGAAGAAAACAGCGAAGACTTCGTGCGGTCCTACGTCCAAAAGGGCGGGCAGTAGCCGCTCCGTATGACCCTTCCTTTGTTCTCACCGGCCGAGTCGCCGGGTCCTGACTTCGCCCGCCTGCTCGACCGCTTGGGCCTCGCTCCACGCGTCCCTGACACCGGCTCGCTCGGGCAGGTGACCCACGGCACCACGATCGTGGCTCTGCGCTACGCCGACGGCGTGTTGATGGCAGGCGACCGCCGGGCGACCGCGGGCAGCGACATCGCCCATCGCAACATGGAAAAGGTGTTCCCGGCCGATCGCTTCTCGGGCATCGCGATCGCGGGCGCCGCGGGCATCGCAATCGAGATGGTCCGCCTGTTCCAGACCCAACTCGAGCACTACGAGAAGTTGAGCGGCAACGTGCTGTCCCTTGAAGGCAAGGCGAACCAGCTGGGCCAGATGATTCGCGGCAACATGCCGATGGCCATGCAAGGCCTCGCAGTGGTGCCGCTGTTCGCCGGCTTCGACACTCGTCGGGGCACCGGGCGGATCTTCACCTACGACATCACCGGCGGCCGCTACGAAGAGTCAGACTTCCACGCCACCGGCTCGGGCGGGCGCGACGCCCGCACCACGATCAAGCTCGGCTGGCGACCGGCCATGACCCGCGAAGAAGCGATCGAGCTCGCCGTGCAGTCGCTCTACGAGGCAGCCGACGAAGATTCCGCCACGGGCGGCCCCGACGTCGTGCGCGGCATCTACCCAATCGTGGCCACGATCACCGAGAGCGGCTACACCCGCGTCGATGACACCGAAGTGGCCGAACGGTTCGCCGCGATCGTCACCCGACTCAGCACAGGGAACGCGCCTGTCTGATGTCGATGCCGTTTTATGTAGCGCCCGA
>JACCXE010000304.1 GCA_013697265.1 Actinomycetota bacterium
TCCACCAGTTCGCCGAAGACGAGGTGCGGGCCGTGCTTGACATCCCGGCCGACGTAAAGACGTGGGCCATGATCCCCGTCGGCTACCCGACGGGGAAGTGGGGCGAAGCGACGCGCCGCCCCGTCGATGAGGTCACCTACTGGGACGGCTGGAAAGCGACACGCTCGCGTAGTTAGTCGCTGATCCCGGCGGTGGCGCACCCGACCCTTAGACGGGCTGGTCCTCGGCGGCCAGCCCATCGGCGAGCCCGTGGCCTGGCAAGGTCCGTTCGTGATGAACACCCGGGCCGAGCTGCAGCAAGCCTTCGACGACTTCCAGAGCGGGAAGATGGGCCGCGTGCCCGGCTAGCCCGCCGGGCGCATACGCACCTCGCGTGTTATATCGTGTTCATAGTCACGCATAGCAACGGGGGGGAACACCGATGGACCGACGGGACTTTCTTAGGACTACGGGCGTGGCCGGCGCCGCGCTCACCACGGGGTTTGGGCGGTCGCTGCTAAGCCCCAGGCTGGGCGGTGTCACCCCGGCGGAGCAGACCGGCGCCATGCCGACCATTTGGAAGCCGACGGCGCTCGGCCCCGCCATGTCGCACACGACCATCCCGTCTGATCCCAACACGCTGCGGGGCCACACCACGTTGATGTTCGTGCGCGACAAGCTCGGCAACGCCGCGATCGACAACTGGTACCTGTGGCAGTGGACCCACGACACCAGCCGCACCTATCTCTACAGCGCGCCGAAGGCGACCGGGCCGTTCACGGCCCGCGGCTTTGGGAACGCGCCGACGCCGTATCCGGCGAACTATCTGGTCAACCACTTCTCGTCGGGCGACATTGTGTGGGAGCCCGAGCGGCGTGTGTTCATCTCGTCGCCCCACGGCGTGCGGCTGCCCCCTGTGCCGGGGAACGCCGAAGTGAGCCAAGACTCGTTTCTCACCTCGTCACCCGACGGGCTCAACTGGAGTTGGCTCGACGGCGATAGCCGCCCCCGCCTGATCTGTGGCCCGCCCAAATCCGTCGACTCGGTCCACACCGGCTACGGACGGCTGTTGCGCGACCTCGACGGCCACATTGCAACCCAGGCCAGCCAGTACTGGTGGATCTACCGGGCCCAACGCAACGACGGCGGCAACCCGATCCACGCGATCCACCCGTTCGTCGACGCGGTCGGCACCACGTACACGCCGATGCTGGCCAGCACCGACGACCTCACGCAGACCTTCGACCGAAAGCGTCAGGCCTACCCGGGCGTCACGCTCAACACCGGGCTGATCTCGTTCGGGTCGTTCGTGCGCACTAATAAGCAGCAGCACGTGTTCATGGTTCAGGCGTTGCCCGATCCGCCGATCGCGCCGGCCAAGACGCTGCACTACGTCAGCAAGGGCAACAGCATGAATTTCGGATTGCCCCAGCCCGTCGTGCAGATCGTCAACGCCAAGGGGGCGATCATCGAAGAGAACAACATCGCCCGCGATCCCGAGACCGGCAAGATTTACAACTGCCATGTGCAGGGGTCGCTCGACGCGAACGCCAACGCCCTCATCGAGACCTGGATCTACGAAGGCGCGTAGCTGGGTACGAGTGAGGGACGCGACGCAAGGAGCGCCCCATGCCTACCGAGGTTTACGAACTACCCGACCTGTCCTACGACTACTCCGCTCTTGAACCGCACATCAACGCGCGGATCATGGAACTGCACCACGACAAGCACCACGCCACCTACGTAAAGGGTGCGAATACCGCACTCGAGAAGCTGGCTGAGGTCCGAGCGACCGGCGATTTCGCCACCATTGCCATGCTCGAAAAGAACCTGGCGTTCAACGTTTCGGGCCACGTGTTGCATTCGATCTTCTGGACGAACCTTTCGCCCAACGGAGGCGGTGAGCCCGACGGCGAACTCGCCACTGCCCTCACGGACACCTTCGGCGGCTTCGAGCACTTCCGCAAGCAGATGAACGAAGCGGCGGCAACCGTGCAGGGCGCGGGCTGGGCGCTCGCGTCATGGGAACCGATCGCTCAGCGTCTGATCGTGCAGCAGGTACACGACCACCAGGGCAACCACGGCCAAGGAACGATTCCGTTGCTGGCCATCGATGCGTGGGAACACGCGTATTACCTGCAGTACGAGAACCGCAAGACGGAGTTCTTCGACGCAGTGTGGAACGTGGTCAGTTGGGGCGACGTAGAGGCGCGCTTCAAGGCGGCGCGTAACGCCGAACTCATTCGCCAGACGTAGCGCCTTCGAGGAACACCACAGCGGCGGCTGCGGCCGCTGACCCCGGCGCATCGTTACGCCACGCGTTGGCTGCATCCGGTTGCCCCACGAGTACAGCGAGACGCGCGGCCGCGCCCAAGGCCTCACGCAGATCCTCCTCCGCACCCAGTTCTTGGCCCAGCAGGAGGGCGTCGCGCAACAGCGGTGCCGCAGTGGTTGGTGCGCCGGCGTCGAGTTCGACCTCGGCGAGCCCGAACAGTGCGTAGAGCAGCGACTGACGGTTGTCGTATTTGCGGGCCATCGACATCGCGTCTGTGTAGATACGCCGCGCTTCATCAAGATCTCCGCGTTGTCTCGCGATGCCACCGACCACCGAGGTCATCGACAACTCGAGGTCCACCCATTCCAACTCGCGCGCCGCAGCCAGCGCATCCAGTCCGTCGTTCCACGCTCGGTCGAGGTCGCCTTGAAGGCTGGCGATCTGCGCCAGGTGGGCGAAACACAACGCGATCGCCGGCTTTTTGTCGAGAACTCTGGCGGCGTCGAGGGAGCGGCGGTACATCGCCTCGGCCGTCTCGAAATCGCCCTCCCTCGCCGCGATGTCGCCGAGGTCGCCGAGAACTAGTTGCGCCGCGGCCGGGCCACCGACGATGGACGCCACTTCGGCCGCCTGTTCGAAATACGCCCGGGCCGATGCGATGTCGCCCTGGTTCGACGCCAGTTCCCCCGCCTTGCCGAGCGCCCGCCAACGCGCCTTGGTCTGCACGTCGTGGGTCGCGTCTAGGGCCTCGCGGCTGATCTCTCGGCCCTCGGTCCAACGACCCCGGCGAATCCAGAACTCCTGCAGTTCGACCAATGCTCGCAGCTGCACATCCTGATCGTGTTCGGCCCCCCAGCGCAGAGCGGCCACGAAGTCCTCGTGAATTGTGTCGAACCACTCGGCGTCTTGGAGCTCGGCTTCGACAACGCTGTCGACGAAATGCCGGGCATGGCGCTCGGCGTATTTCTCGAGTTCGCCTTCCTCGGCCAAGCGCTCTCGGGCGTAGGCCCGAATCGACTCAAGCAGCCGAAGGCGAGTCGACGCGCCTTCAGTGACGAGCGACTTGCGCATCAGGTCGTGCAAGGACTCGGCGACGGTGCGGGTTGGGTCCGCGCACACCGAATCAGCCACCCCGAAATCGAACTCAGCCGGGAAGACGCCAACGCGTCGAAATACCGCCCGCGCCTCGGTGTCGAGCAGCCCGTAGCTCCAGTCGATCGCGCCCCACAGGGTTTTTTGTCGGTCGAGCGCGGTGCGGCTGCCTCGCGTCAACAAGTCGAAGCGATCGTCGAGCTGCCGGGCTATGTCGTCGAGTGGCAACATCGACGCGCTGGCCGCGGCGAGTTCGAGCGCGAGGGGCAGGCCGTCGAGGCGTCGGGCGATGGTCGCTGCCGCTGGCACGAGTTCGGCGGTGAGTGCGAAGTCCGGCTGCACTCGCGTTACCCGTTCCACGAGGAGCTGCACTGCTTCACTCGACGCGGGATCGTCGTCGTCGACCGCTAACGGGGCGAGAGGCCAGGTTCGCTCGCCGGCGATCTCGATCGGTTCGCGGCTAGTCGCCAGCACGCGCACGCCCGTCCCGCTACGCAGGATTTGTTCGACGACGCGGGCGACGTGGTCGATGACGTGTTCGCAGTTGTCGATCACGAACAACACGTTGGTGTCGCGCACGTACTCGATGACGCTGTCCAAGAGTGGCCGGTCGCGTTCTTCCCGCACGCCCAAGACGTTCGCGATCGCCGTGACTACACCGATTTCGTCCTGCGCGGGGTCGAGCTCGACGAACCACACGCCGTCGCTGTGGCGATGGAGGCGCTCGGTGGCCAGGCGCAGCGAGACGCGGGTCTTGCCCGTGCCGCCGGGGCCCACGATCGTGACGAGGCGGTCGTCCTCGAGCATCTGATGCAGCCGGGTGAGGATCGTCGTGCGCCCCACGAAGCTCGACGGCGGCACCGGCACGTTGTTGCGCACCACGTCGATGCCGCGCACCACCGGGAACTCGCGTTCCAACCCGGCGGCGGTCACCTGGTAGATCTGCAGTTCGGACGGCAGGTCCTTCAGCCGGTGGAAGCCGAGATCGACCACGCCGATGTCGTCGCCGAGGGTGGCCTCGGCCGCGTCGAGCGTGGCCTGGGTGATCAGCACCTGTGCGCCGGCCGCCGCCGACTCGACCCGCGAGGCGGCGTGGACGGTGAGGCCGGCATAGTCGTCGTCACGGAAACGGGCGATGCCGGTGTGCATGCCCATGCGCACCTTGACCGGCGGGCTGGGGCTCCAGTCGTGCGCCGCGATCGCGCGTTGCATAGCCACCGATGCCTCGACGGCTTGCGCGGCATCTTCGAAGACGAGGAAGAACGAGTCGCCGGCGGTGCTTACCTCGGCCCCGCCATAGGCGGCGAAGACCGGACGCAACACGTCGTGGTGCGCCTGAAGCACCTCAAACCAATGGTCACCGAGCTCGTGCGCTTTGCGGGTCGAGCCCTCGATGTCGGTAAAGAGAAAAGTCAGGGCTCCCGACGTCGGAAGCGGCTTCGCCTCGCGTGCGCCGGGAGCCACTGACGGGTTTCTACTAGGAGTAATTCGAGCCGAATTGCAGGCCGCTGAGGCTCGGCAGCTTGACCGGGTCGCAGCTCGTGAAGCCGAGGATGATGTCGGTGGTGCCGTACACCGCTTGGGCGGCGCCGTAGAGATATAGGTGGGCGCCGTAGACGAAGATCACCTCGAAGCGCTTGTACGTGTTCGTGGCCGGGTCGAGGACGTAGTGATTCTGGATGTACTGCTCGTTGAACACGACGTAGCCGACACCGGGAATGTTTTTGACTGAGTTCTTGGCCGGCTTATTCGTTTTGCCGTTGAGGTCGGTGACAGTGGTTTCACCGCGGGGGCCGGTGCGGTCCCACGTGCAGCTCGTGTCGAGAACTCCGAGCTTGATACCGGCGGTGTTGATGCCGGTGATGTTGATGCCGGTGAGCACCGTCTGGGCCGTGGCGTAGGGCAGGCCGTTGCGGTTGCCGCTGATGACGTTGGAGCTCGCCTTTACCGAAACCGGGCCGACCGTCTTGTTGAGCACGCTCGCCTCTCTGCGACCGCCGTTGCTGCCCAGGACCGTCCGCCCGTACGTGACGGTGTATTGGGCGTAGTCCGCGTTGCGGACGGGTCGCAGGACGGCGGGTGCACCGGCCTTCACAACTGCTTGGATCGTGGCGACACCGCCGCCCACGTCGGCGTCGAACTCGTCAGCCTGCGCGGGCGAGTGCAGGCTGCCAACCCCTACGAGCGCCAATGCGATGGCACCAGTTATCAACGAACGAAGTTTCATGTTTCCCCATTTCCCCATTTTCCGGACCCCGGTTTCTAAGCAGTGTGACAGGCCCACTGACCTGCTCAACGTGACGCGCGGCACAATGCGGTACAACCGCGACCATGCTGCGACCGGCCACACCAGGCGACTTCGGTGCAATTGCCGCGCTGCACACCGACAGTTGGCGGCGTAATTACCGCGGCGCGCTGAGCGACGCGTTCCTCGACGGACCGATCGAAGCCGAGCGGTTGGCGCCCTGGGCCGAGCGGTTGGCCCGGCCTGGCGACGGAACCGTAACCACCGTCGCGGTCGACGGCGACGGATCGATCACGGGGTTCGTGCACACGATCTTCGACGCAGACCCCGCCGATGGCGCGCTGCTCGAGAACCTGCACGTGCGCGACAGCGGGAAGCGGGCAGGCCTGGGCACACAGCTAATGGCGTCGTCGGCCAAAGCTGTGCTCGCCCGACCGTCACCGACGGGGTTGTATCTGACGGTGCTGGTGCAGAACACGGCAGCGCAAGCGTTCTACGAGGCACGGGGAGGAACTCGCGCCGGCGAGGAACCGTGGGACGCGCCAGACGGCAGCGGCGGATCGACACTCGTGTACCGCTACACGTGGCCCGACCCCGGGGTGCTGCTCTAGCGGTAGCCGGCGGCCTGGATGGCGTAGAGCTCGGCGTACAGGGCGTTCTTGGCCATCAGCGTGTCGTGATCGCCGACCTCGACGACGCGCGACCCGTCGAGCACCACGATGAGGTCGGCCATGCGCACGGTTGAGAAGCGGTGCGAGACCAACAGCGTGATGCGCCCGTCGTCGGCCGCAGCTCGAGACGACTCTGCGAAGCGCTCGAACAGGGTCTGTTCCGTTTCGGCGTCGAGCGCAGCGGTGGGCTCGTCGAGCACGCACAACAAGGGACGGTCGCGCATGAAGCCGCGGGCGACCGCGACCTTTTGCCACTGACCGAAGCTGAGGTCCTTTCCGTTTTGCCAAGACGGGCCGAGCTGGGTTTCGAGGCCCTCGCTCAGCTTTTCGATTACGTCGGAAGCGCCGCCGCGTTCAACCGCGACGCTTACCGCGGGGCGCTCGTCGAGGCGGGGCAGGTCGCCGAGCCCGACGCTGTTCGCGGCGAGGAACTCGAAGCGGAAAAAATCTTGGAACGCGCCGCCGAGTCGCTCGCGCCACAAACCGGGGTCGATCGTTGCCAGGTCGACCCCGTCGACGGTGATGTGGCCTTCGGTCGGGTCGTAGAGGCGGCACAACAACTTCGTTAGCGTCGACTTGCCCGCACCGTTTTCGCCCACGATCGCAACTACCGAGCCCGCGGGCAGCGTGAGGTTTACGTCTTGGAGCACCACCGTGTCGGTGGCCGGGTACTTGAACGACACGTTTTCGAAGATGATGCCGTTCGCGATCGTGGCCGGGGCGTCGCCTTCGTTTACGCCCGTACGCGAGGCCACGTAGCGCTCGAGCCACAGCAGGCGTTGCGCCGCCTCGATGTTCCAACGTAGGAACTCGGTTTGGCCCACGGTCTGGCCTAGGTAACGCGACAGCGCGGCGCCGGCGGCCAGCGTGAGCACGACGTCGCCCGCGTTCGGGTTGGGACGGTGGGCGACGTAAGACACCGCGGCGACGTACGCGGCGCCGAACAAGAGCCAGGTCGCCGCGTTGAGCCACGCGGTTATCCATCGCTGACGCGCGATGCGGGTGTAGCCGACGAGGAAGGCGTCGCGCCGCCGGGCGGCGATCGTGGCTTCCGCCGACGACACCCGCAGTTCCTTCGCTGCCGCTGGCGTGGTGCCGAGTTCGAAGAAGTGGCGGGCGAGCCGCACGCTTGGTGCCGCTTGTTCCTCGGTGCGACGCTCGATGCCGGCGCGACGGGTGGACACCGTGACCGTGGGAATCGCGAACAGCACGAGAAGCCCCAGGACAGGGCTGATCGACGCCAACAGGCCAACCGTGATCACGAGGCGGGCCGCCGAACCGATGTATTGCATGAGCGACGGGTAGACGTGGTTGAGCAGGAAAGAGTGGTCGTGCAGGATCTGAAGCCGGTCGA